>NZ_LR130778.1:834375-1001250 GCF_900538275.1 Petrocella atlantisensis
TAATACACCATCCGGTTTGAGTAAAGATGTAAACAGTTCAAAATAAGGTAATGGATCTTCCAGATGTTCCACGACTTCTGTGGTGGTGACCAGGTCATATTTTTGATTCTCATAGACTTTGTCCGGTGCATAAAACAAATCATAAATATCCACTTCATAGCCGTAATGACGCTCAAGAATCTGAGCCAATACCGGTGAAGGGCCACTCCCAAAGTCAAAGGCTTTCTTGCCTTCATTTGTATAGTCAAAAACTGAATCTTCTAAAAAATGATTAAAATATGCTACGTATTTAGGATCTTCGATGGCGTTGTTATGATAATTATAGATCTTTAATGCTTCATCTTCAGATACAAAGTCTTTTGCGTCTTTTGATATTAACTCACAATGAAAGCAACGGTAGTACGTCACGTCAAATTTCTCATGACGAAAGGACTGGGTCTCATGGTTACAGAGTATACATCTATGCATGGTTGTTGTTCCTTTCATAGAAGATTAATTTCGGTCTAGATTCAATAGAAAGTACGGCCTACTTAATTGATACTATAATTAAGTTAATCGACTTTAGATTATAACATAATCTTACCCGTTATCAAAATGCTAGGTTTTCGGTTCGCAAATCTTCACTAGATTAAAACTGCACTTCCACCAACATAGACCTGCATTGTATCATCACCTGCAACCCTTACTTTTACCATTATTTTTGATGGTCTCTTCATGCTATAGCCTTGCTCTATGACGAAATCTCCATGGAATTCATGCTTTTGATATTTCATTAAATAACAGGCTAAGGCTGCATTGGCTGTTCCTGTTGCAGATTCTTCATTGATACCATATCTTGGAGCAAAATTCCTTACATGTGCCTCGCCGTTAGATAGGGTTTCTAAACAAAAAGCATGAATACCGACGACATCATGCTTTTTGCTTATAAGGTTAATCTTTTCAAGATTAGGCCTAAGCCCTAATAATGTCTCTAAGTCTTTAACTTGTAAGATGATGTCTTTAAGTCCTGTTGATACAATCTGTATTGGCATGTCGCCGATATAATCTCTCTGTTGACTGTCAAAACATCCTTCAATCTCTTTTTTATCCATGATCTCATAATACTTGGGTGCATTCTGCTCCATGTAAACATAGTGATCAAGTACCTGAAGTTCTAGAATGCCTGCCTTTGTTTCTTGAGTATAATCTCCAACTGTAATGACGCCTAAGTCTCTTAATAAGTTAAAGGTAGCAATGGTGGCATGGCCACACAGATCAACTTCATCCGTTGGGGTAAAAAATCTAACTTTATAATCAGCTTTCGTTGATTTCATAACAAAAGCCGTCTCAGAATAGCCTACTTCTTTTGCAATTCCCAGCATTTGCTCTTCTGATAATGAATCCGCATCTAAAACAACACCTGCTAGATTGCCGCCATCCACACTGTCTGAAAACGCAGTCACTCTATATATATGGTTTGTCATAATGAACAACCTCCTTATTTAGTTCTCATCTTCCAATATATTGAAAGTCCAAAAATACACATTAATTATATATGAAGGGATAGGATGAGGCGGCCTTTACTTTGCTGTATATTCAATTCTAATTCTAACTTTATTCAAGTCTTTTATCAAGTCGACATTTTTCAAATCAAAGACTAACTTCCCCTCTTTAAATTCATATGAAATCTCCGTCAAGTCACTAGTGATTCTTTGAGGTTTATGCTGACTATAGCATACCCACTGAGATTGCTGTGGTTGCCTTATATAGCTTATATCTATGGTTACTGAGTTAGGCCCAATGTCTATGTGCTCCACCAACTGGTTACTGGCGCAGACATGCTTGGATACATCTCCAATATAAGCAAATCCATGAACAATCGGCGCCCCTATATGATAATATATTTTTCTGCCCTTCATAGAATAGGTCTTAAGATCTTGTTCGTTACACACTTGAAGGGTCATTGAAAAATAATCATAAACAACGTAGCTACCTGCTTTTGTATGATGGGTCTCTTTTAATGCATAGGTTGTGGTTACTTTCTTACGAATAGGATTCATATTAAAGCTTAGCAAATAAAGTACTTTATAGTCCTGAGTATTCGATGACATCTGACTGTAGCTAAATACCGTTACACCTTTTTTAGAAGATACATCATAGGGATTGTATATATAACAAGCATCTAAAGGCACTGCAGGCACGTCCGGTTTAATAATCTCCCCATCGGATTTTATAACCTTTTTAATTAAGGACATATTTTCTTTTCCAAGTTGATCACCGATTCCAATGGGTCCGCAGGAAAGACCTAACCATATCATTTCAAATTTTGCATACTTATTTGGTAATATATATGAACTTTTTCCACTTCTCCTGTTATCATAAAAAGCATATTTCCCTAGAGCCTGAATCATTTTGGAAGCATATAGATGCCAACGCCATCGCTTGGGTCCTTCTACAAAAAAGCTATTTGAATCCGAAGTACTTCTAATAGATGTTACGGATTGCATTTTAACACTGTTTAAAGTCATATGCGGTTGTGTCATACAAAATTGTAGAGACAAGTGGCCACTTTCATTGTTGCTTGACGGTGTTTCCAAACAGGCTTCATCCAGTCCCTCAAAATAATCTTCACTCATCTGAATGCTTCTAAAGCCTGCATGTCGTTCATTCATAAAGGACAACCAATCATGAATCACATATGAAAGTGCCCATCTTGGATGATTAAAAAGTCTTTTAAATAAATCCTTTGCCACGGACTTGTTCTTTGGCATGGCAAAATGATCAATTAAAAAGTCCTCCCTGTTGTCGTTGACATAGATGGCATCTTTTGATATTTGCTTAAAATGACAACCAATCGGCTTTTTCAAAATACTTTGCACATAGGAGAGTTTATCTTTTTGAAACATAGGGATGGTTTTCGCTCTTGCCATCGCAGTCACCATCGAGTTAAAGTTCTTACCTGTCGTTTCTTCTTTTGGCTCCCACTCAACAATAGATGAAGTATAGTGATCCCCATCTTTATGATACCACCAGGAATCCAGTTGATAACTGCCAAAATGAAGGCCAATACTTTCATGATGGGCTACCAGTTTTTTTAATGTATTTTCATAAGAAGTCTTATGAATACTCCTATACCAGTATGCGGACCCTGCATTGGTCCAATAGCTGATGTATTTAAGCAAAACATCTTCTCGAAGTCCTATGGGTTCAACGCGGTGCTCTTGACGCAGCAATGCACCCCACAGATTCATGGTCTTATTCACACCTGTATCAATGACCATCAAGGTTTTGAAACTGGTTTCTTTTTCAATTCGTTCCACCGATCTTGGAATACCACATCGCACTTGTTCGGGATATTTATTAATGCTGACCGTTCCATGTAAAAAGTGGGTCATAGGCGATAAGACCACTGTTTCATAAGCCATATTGGTTATGATGAGGGGGCTATTCTTCCCTTCTCTTAGGCTATCAATTACCCGCCCCTTCCATTGTATAGGATAGTTAAAGGGGGCTTGTCTTTTATAACTTAGACAGGTACAATTCCCCTCAAAGTATTCTCCTTCAAAACTGGGAAAGGAGATGTAGGGGTTACCATAGGGATGTTTATTTTTTTTGCCTTTGATCTCATGATGGTTTATGGTCTCAAAGACAATAAAATAAGGGTAAGCTTTAATAATGCCTGTAAAACTACCCTTCTTTTTTTCTGCTGGTCCATATTCAATTGTCCATTGTTCATAGGGACCAAACCCGTCCTCTCTGACTTCAAACTTCATGTCAAGCGCAATGGCCTTTTCTTTACCCACCCGCGCGACAATGACAGAACCTAGAATGCTTTTATTAAATACAGAAAAATCAAACCAATTTTCCTTTTCATTATAAACAATGTGATAGTTAGGATGTAACGGACGCATGTTCATTCTCCAAGCTATTTTTTATTTGGTCCATTTGCCTGTAAATCGAAGATGACCTATAGGGGTATCAATAAGACCTTCTAAGGCAGTCGTATTATAGAAGTGAATCACCACATCGATTAAAATAATGTCTATGGTGGTTTCAAAAACCAACTCAGTTTCTTTTTCTTTGATTAAGCGTAGTTTTCTTATAAAACCCAGCCACTTTAATGTGCCTTGTAATTTTTTGCCCTTTTTTCCTCTTTTCAATACCAGCGTGGGCTTGAACAATAAGAATAAAGGATGTCGTAATCGATAAGTACCTAATGTAAAGTAAGTTGTCGTATGTTCATCATTAAGCGTTTTCATATTAGGCGATACTATTTTTTTCTTGGTAATAGGACTTCAACTCTAGCTCTGGCAACCGTTCATAATCATGAATAATGGTAGCAAAGTCCTCTAATAATGTGTTAAAGACAGCATCCCAAGATTTTCCTTTTGCATAATTTCTGCCTCTGGTTCCAAATTGATGGCGCATTATGTCTCCCACAATCAACCTCTCAAGAGCAAAGGCAAAGGCTTCGCTGTCATTTGGTTCCACTAAGAAACCATTATACCCTGGATCAATCAAGGTCTTTACACCACCCTTATTGACACCAACTACAGGAAGTCCAGAAGCAAAGGCTTCTAGCACAACATTGCCAAATGTTTCAAAAGAGGAGGGAAAAGCAAAAATATCACAACTGGCATAGATTTCTGCTAATGCTTCTCCTCTTTTGTAACCGGTAAATACCACATTATCCGGCATGGTTTTTTTGAGTTCATTCTCCATAGGACCTTCGCCGGTGATTACCAGTTGAATTCTATCCGAATAAGTATGATTTAAAAGTTGCATTGCATCTCTTAGCACATCTAAATCCTTCTCATGTGATAATCTGCCCACATAAAGTAATCCCAGTTTACCCTCTAGACCCAATTCTTTCCTAAGCTGGACCGATCGCTTATCCCTTGAGAAATGGTCAAAATCAATCCCCCTACCAAAAATACCCGTTCTTAAAACACCCAACTTTTTCAATATTTTTTCAGATTCAACGGAAGGGGTTACGGTTCTAGTGGCTTCTTGGTGAAACCATGCCAAATATTTATCTGTCAGTTTTTCTAGGACACCTAGTTTATAAGATTTCAGTATGGTCGAGAAGTTCGTAGAATAGTTAGAGACTACAGGAATATTATGTGTTTTACCATAGTTTAGACCACATAGACCCATAGTGAATTCCGTCATTGTAAATATGATGTCCGGTCCAAAAGCATCTAGCCTTTTGTTTAATCGAATTAAGTTAGGAAACGTAAGACGGCATTCAGGATATAAAAAGAAAGGCGTAGATAAAAAAGCTTCGATATTGTAGGGTAGATCACTTTCACTTTTTTGTTCTGGTGTTACAAAAATGTAGTCAATATGATTGGCTTTTAAATATTCGCCAAATCGTCTTAAGGTATTGGTGACACCATTGACCTGTGGTAAAAAAGTATCTGTAAAAATCGCTATTTTCATTTTAACCTCCATAGGTGGCTACCATCAAAATGGATATCTTCTCTATCACCTAAAAGATATCATATGAAGGTTAAGCCTTTTTGGCGCCTATGTAAAGTTTTTTTCACAATGTAAAACGCTATACTTTAATTTACCGGATGGATGATATGATCATATTCTTCATTAATCGTCTCACGAATCTCCTTGATTTCACAAAAAAGTGGTTCTGCCATCGGAAGCATTACTTCATAAACGGTACTACCAACAATACCTTTATATTCATTCTTAATCGTTTCCATGACCTTATCCAGTTCCATGGATCTTCTATAAGGTCGGTCTTCTGAGAGTGCCGAAAAAATATCCGCGTATATAATAATCTGAATCTCTATGCCTATATTTTGTGCCTTCGTTTTCTTCGGGTATCCGGAATTATCCAATTTTTCATGGTGGGAACCTGCCCACATCGCTAGTTCTTCTATACCTTTTACATGTTTTAATATTTCATACGTATAATAGGGATGCGTCATCATAATGTTAAACTCTTCCTTGGTTAGAGACGTGGGTTTTTCCAATATCTCTGTAGGAATGGCGATCTTGCCAAAGTCATGCATATAGGCTGCTAATTTAATACCGGAACAAACCTTATCTTCCAAACTCATTTGTTTTGCAAGCCTGAATGCAACATGAGCCACGCGAGCAGAGTGTGCTGCTGTATAACGTGATTTGTAATCGATTACTTTACTTAAGGTTGCAACAAGATCGTTGACCGTCGCAAGATTGTTTTCAATAGAAAAGCAATCGAAATCAACCTTTTCCAGAAGGTCATGCATACCCATATAGTCAATGTCAAACCAGAATTGCTCTTTTTCAGCCAAATCTAAAAAAGCACGATAAACGGTCTCATCAAACAAACTACCCTTCAACTCACTAAGAGTACTTATAACATATGCTTTTTGGTTCAGTGCGAGCTCATCCGTTTTTAAAAGTATTTCAATTCGGTCCGCCAAATGCAAGATAAAGGATTCATAGGGCACCGCCAGTTCATCATTAATGGCTTTGTCGGAAGCTTTTACATGATGATGGCGAATGATTTTACTCATGTGCTCAAAAGGTGTGAAAGAAGATATAATACCTGCACCTAAGCGTTCATGTGCTTCCGGATTCACAACATCCAGTTCTTTGAGTTCAAGGCTATCTTTTACCGTTAAGGCACCAATATCATGAAGGCTACATGCCAATATTAAGTTAGATTGTTGAAAGGTATTCAATCCACAAGCCTCACCTAGGTAGTAGGCGATAATGGCTACACGCCTATGATGATGTTTTAGAATCGGGTTAACCACATCAATCGCATTAATAAACGCGGACATGACATCGAACATCTTAAGATCATAGATCATAACGACCTCCTTGTATCACTCACCAAGTTTATGGTGTTTCTTATCATTATTATACATTTTTTACACTGAAGTTTATATAGAAATGAAAAAACTTGTAAAAAATGCATCACTTCTTTATTCAAGCATGTGATGCATTTTATCGCTATTTTATTTTAACCTCCATAGGTGGTTACTATCAAAATGGATATCTTCTCTATCAATTAAAAACCTATTGTTGAAAGAGGGTGTATTAAATGTTAATCTTAAAAAGGTACTACTAAATTCTTCTTAAATTACTAAAGAATATAGGATTTATAAGTTAGCGCGAAATTTTGGTAATAGTTATGTGTAGGCAATAATAATTAATATATTTATCGAAAGGAAGTTTATATGGAAACGAAATGGGATACTACTCCTAAGAATGATCGATTCGAACCAATATCAGGAGAGAAAACAATGAAGGCTGTTGTCACTGCCGGCAATGGTGGCTATGAAAAACTTGAATGTAGAGAGGTGCGGATGCCTTCACTAGAGTCTGATGAAGTTCTCATACAGGTATTGGCTGCAGGGGTCAACAACACCGAAATCAATACGCGTATTGGTTGGTACTCATCCTCAATAACAACGAGTACAGAAAGTGCAACCGAGAAGCAGTTGGCATTAAGTAATGCGGATGGTGGATGGAATGAAGCAACGCCCTTCCCGTTCATTCAAGGGACAGATTGTTGTGGACGTATTGTTGCAGTTGGCCCAGGAGGAGATGAAAGCTCTATTGGCGCTCGTGTTCTTGTACGCGCATGCATGCGGCGGTTTGATTTTGAATCCATGGAAAATATCTGGATGGGATCAGATTTTGATGGTGCCTTCGCTCAATATGTCAAAGTCCCGGCATCAGAAGCATTTATCGTAAAATGCGATTGGAGTGATGCCGAACTTGGAACAATCCCTTGCGCTTATGGAACAGCTGAGAATATGATTCATCGTGGAAATGTAAATAAAGATGAGCATATTTTAGTCACTGGCGCCTCAGGGGGTGTAGGTTCAGCCGTCGTTCAACTTGCAAAAAGACGTGGGGCAATTGTTACTGCAATTGCTTCGGCATCTAAGGTTGAACAGGTTCTTGCTATCGGAGCGGACCTAGTCGTAAGACGAGATGAGAATATTCTTTCCAAACTCGGTGAAAAAAGTTTTGACATCATCATAGATAATGTTGCAGGACCTAGTTTTGGAGACATGATCAAGTTGTTGAAACGAAATGGAAGATATGTGTCTTCTGGCGCGATTGGAGGACCCATTGTAACTTTTGACATGCGGGATTTTTATTTGAAAGATCTGAGACTGATTGGATGCACCGCATGGGATGCGCCAGTTTTTCCTAATCTTATCTCCTATATTGAAAAGGGTGAAATCAAACCACTTGTAGCAAAAATATTTCCACTCGAACAAATAGCGGACGCTCAAAGAGAATTTCTCGAGAAAAAATTTGTCGGTAATTTCGTATTAATCCCACCATCCGCTGATGAATAAACATTAGGTGAATCAAAGCATGTCGTCTATTCAATTAGCACGCACATGAATTCGTCCCTCTATGAGGGACTTTTTTTGGCTAATATGAAAAAGGTAGAACGCATTCATCCCAATCCAGAAAATAATATTGACGTTTACCTTCATAAGGCTTATAGTATTCCAGATAGGAGTGACAAAAAATGCAAAAAAAAATAGCCTTAAAATTAAATCAATATGGCTTTTACGGATGGTTCATTCTCTTCTTATCCGCCATAGCTATGTTTTTCTCTTCCCCAGGACAAACCTATTCCATATCTGTTTTTATTGATTCTTATATATTGGAATTTGGTTACTCTAGAACCCTAATCTCAAGTATTTATTCTATGGCCACGGTTCTATCCGGTATTCTTATGATCTTTGTCGGTAAGGCTGTGGATCATTTCGGTTCCAGATTCATGCTTGTGACCGTTGGTATTCTTTTGACTTTGACTGCTTTTTTTAATAGCTTTGTGGCCAATATTCCCATGATCTTTGTCGGATTTTTCTTACTACGTTTTCTCGGACAAGGTTCTCTAACCTTGATTCCGGCTTCACTGGTGCCTCAATGGTTCGACAAACGTAGAGCCCTTGCCATTAGCTTGTTATCTCTTGGCACCATCTTTGGTAACTTGCTTGTGCCTGCTTTTAATCTACATATGATCAATACCTACGGTTGGTCAAATGCTTGGCGTAGCTGGGGCTTACTTCTACTTTTTGTTCTCGTACCGCTGATGTGGTTTTTTATCGTGAACAAACCTGAAGATATCGGCCTTCTACCGGATAATAAAGCGCGAACTGATAATCTAACCGCTGATCAAGTTTTTGATGCCATGGCCAAAAAATCCTTTAGTTTAAGTGAAGCGCTTCGCACAAAAGAATTCTGGTTTGTTGGAATTATCTCTATGATTATTCCTATGGTCACCACGGGTATGATGTTTCACTTCTTCTCACTTATGGCCAGCAAAGGTATCCCTGAATCTTCGGCCGCTTTTGTTATCGGACTTGTGGCTTTGCCCGGCTTTTTGATTCCTGTCATAGCCGGTACCATCATCGACAAGTACCGTTCCAAGCATATATTGATGATGACCCTTGGACTCTTAACCTTGGACTTGCTCTTCATGCTTAAGGTTCAAACTGTAATCGAAGCCTCTATCTTCATTCTCATCTATGGCCTGGTTACCAATGTTCAGAACGTAACGACGAATGTTATATGGGTACGTTATTTCGGAAGGTTGCACCTTGGAAGCATTCGTGGTGCGGCTACAGTTTTCATGGTTATCGGTTCGGCCTTTGGTACCATACCTTTTGGTCTTAGCTATGACCTCACCGGGGACTATCAAGCGGTCTTCATCGTTATGGCTCTTGCTACAATCTTAGGTATGATTATGGCCCTGTTTATTAAAAAACCTGTTAAGTAAAGGTGTCTTTATTCTTTTCTGAAAAGACATGATAAATCCTTGCATCAGGTTTGTATTCAAATAAACTCATCAGCTTTATTAAACTTTTATTGATGATCTTATTTCCGGTGAAAATACACATGTACCGTTTTTCTCGCCTACAGCCTAGACGTTCTTTGGAGCTTTCTGCTGTTTGTCCAAAATAGATGGTTTTGGATTTTTGCTTTATACCTAATCTTAGAATATAAATCAGCATATTGTAGTATAAGTCGAGTGCATCTCTCTTCCCATAGTTCATGCCACCAAATAAGAAATACAATCTATCTTTTTCTACTTTTACCATGACAAATGCGACCGGCTTCTGATCATGGTAAAAGACATGAATATCATCCTTTGAAGTCTTGAAAAATTCTATGGGCAATGTCTCCAGTGGATACTTAGATCGGTTAAGCACTGCCTTATATAAAGCATATAGCTGATCATCAAAGGTCTTATTATGAATCTTCTCAATTCTTACGGTTCCTAGTCTCCTCAAGGCTTGTCGCAGTCTGCGTCTATAAGGACTTCTAAGGGCTGACACATAGGTCTCAAAATCCTCATAATTGTTATCAAAAATACATGTATCCAAGGTTCTACCATAAGGGATGCCTTGGGGTATTTTTTCTGATGTTCTTATATTGAGTATCAGATGAAGCCCACCTTCTTCTTTAAGGTGATGTATCAAGGCTTCAAGGTCACCAAAATAACCTTCCCCATCTATAGATACGGGCAAGGCAACCATGGTGATGGGTACATGCAATTTGAACTTTCCAAACGTAAATAGATTCATCCTTCTCTTAAAAGTATAGCAAGCAAATTCCGGATGAAAGTGATATGTAAAGCCTTCTTCCCATGTCTCATCAAATAGGAGTACATCTTTTTTCAGCCAATCATTGTCACAATACCTGTCCCAATCTGCCGGACGATGTGATGAACATCTTACTTCATATTTTTTTCTCATAAGTCACATATTCCCTATATGGTTTTTGAGCGAATCTTGAGGTGATCTGTCTTGAAGCACTGTTATCCCCATGAATCCAACTGGATATGAGGTGTTGTGATGCTTTTTCTGCCGCTTCCATAACCCCATTAAACAGAATAAAAATGGCCGGTGTGCCACGGTACTTGGCTTCGACACCGATTTCCACAATTTTTATGGTTTTTGGTTTTCTTTTCAACATCCTATATTGGAGAAAAGTACGTATGCCTGCACCCCTACTGCTTTTGACCAGTTCATTAAAGTCCGGATACCAAAGGATGAAGCCAATGTCCTTGCCGTCTTTTTTTACAAAAAGCAGATTCTGGTGGTCCAATAAAGGCATCATGCTCTTAAAAAGTTCCACATCTTCATCATAATCCCTCCTGAAATAATAACTATGATCGGTAAAAATGTTATTGTTCAAGTCCGTATAACGCTTCAAGGATGCTCTAAGGCCTTTTCTTGAAAAATCAGCAGCTTCCAAGGTATAGGGTGCCATCCTTAGATGCAGTTTGTTACGTAGATGTAGAACCCTAGGGGCAATGCTTTGTACTTCGTCTTTATAACTGACAAAGGTATGACCTTCAAAGGTCTTAAAAAAATCAGCGTAATAATTCGGATTATAAGCTTCACCAAAAGAAGGATGCCCGGAACCAATGGTTAGAAAGCCCAACCCGTTGTTACAGTGACCGTCTATACCGATGACCAACTTATCACAACCCAGTGTCTTTCCATAGGCTTCTGCATAACTTAGAAGATGTTCTACACTTTCCTTCGCTTCCATGATCGCTTCAAAGAAAGCCAAATACAGCACTTTTGGTTGTTGCTCATGACATATTAAGACCCCTTGACAATGGAGATCCTTTTCCACACTTACCGTTATCATGACTTGTTTGGATTTTTTATAAAAAACACCTTTAGAATTACAGACCAAGGCAAATAGACCTTCTTTGTTATTTTTGAAGGTCTGATCTTTGCTATATATTTTTTTGATCATCTGCTTATAGATGGATTTCTTTTCATGGTCTTTGATGATTCTAATTTTCATCTGCTTATTCCTGACTTCATTCATTGGCTTATATAATATTTGGTGTGATGCCCTGATGAATCTGATAGCGGTAATAGAGGTTCACATACAGATAAAACAAGGACCTTAAAGGTTGCTTGAAAAACTGGGGCCTTATGAGGGTTCTTTTGATAATGGCTCTGATACCAAATACTTCTCTATACAGATCCCAGTAGGCCTCTGTTAAGGCGTCCATAGACATATGAATCGGTTCATGTACGGCCATGGTGCCGTTATAACTGTAGATGTCCTTAATAATAATGCGCCCTGCCGCTTCCATCTCATCAAAAAACAAGGTCCCCGGTATCGGTGTTAGTATGTAGAATCTGGGCACCGTTATTTTCTGGTCGATAATAAAAGTAGCTGTGGCTTTAATGCTCTCTAGGGTATCCCCGTCTGCACCGATGACCATCTCTGTGGATACATCAATACCGGCTGCTTGGATCTTTCTGATCTGCTCACCATACCGATCGACTTTGGCCCAAGCCTTCTTCATATGTACCAAGCTTTCTTGGGTGATGCTCTCAATGCCAAAGGACAGGGCAATACAACCGCTGTCTGCTACTGCTTGTAGAACCTGAACATGGTCGGCTATGTTAATGGAGCACTGGGAGAGCCACTGCATCTTCAAGTCTTTAATCGCCCTGCATAAGTCCAGTAGATAGTCTGTATCTGAGAAAATATTATCATCCAGTAATAGGAATTTTTTATAGCCCAGCGCCTTAACCGCTTTAATATCCCGAATGACTTCTTCTATATCACGCTTATAATACTTGTTCTTATACAAGCAATAAACACTGCAGAAACTACAGGCGTGTGGACAGCCTCTTCCGGCTTGGACCGGTAGAAAATCGCCGATTTTCTTCTGTGTCAGTAGCCCATAGTCCGGTGTCGGATAGGTCAAGGTCGTAAGGGGCATATCATATAAGTTCTTCAGCCTGCCTTGCTTGTAGTCTTCAATTAATGCGGGGAAGCTGATCTCTGCATCGCCAATCACCACACTGTCACAGTATTTGGCGGCTTCTTCCGGCATCAGGCTGACCATATAGCCACCCATGACAACGGTCTTGCCTCTTGCTTTGAAGGCTTTGGCGATATCAATGCTTCTGACTATGGCGTGACCCATACCGGATATGGCTATTAGGTCGGCGTCCGTGTCAAAATCCACGGCTTCAATGGTTTCAAGGCATACTTCAAATTCAACATCCGGTGGACACAAAGCCGAGAGTATGGCCGGTGCCAGACCTACGAAATACAGTCTGCTTTTTTTCACCAACCGGTCCCGATTATGATAAGGGGTAGATTGTATAAACAAGATTTTCATATTAGCCCCCTTTGATTTTTTCTGTCAGATATGCTTTTAACATCTTTCTATAAAAATCCAAATCCATGAAATCATAGATCCCTGTTTTCTTGGCTATCTTATAGAGTCTGATAAAGAGTCGATAGTAAGCTCTGTAAAATGCTTTTCGGCTCATATGTATAGGGTCCAGTACCAGATGCAGAAAATCCCAATCTTCTATAGACGTGGACGTAATCTTATCTTTATAGGTTTTATAAAGTGGGGTTCCCGGTATGGGCGTAAAAATCGATACGGTGACATATTTTAGATCATGTAAAACAACCCAGTCATATATATCATCAAAATAAGCTTCTGTTGCCTCAAGGGGTGCAATCATCAAACCGATACAATGAGAAGCCGTTTCTTGAATCACTTTCACACAAGCACTGTTATGGTCCAAACTACTGCCTTTGCCATAGCCGTCTAATTCTTTGTCCGTAACCGCTTCAAGTCCTACTAGAAAATACTTAAATCCGATTTCAGATAAAGCATAGATCAACTCAGGGTTGTCAGCAATAAAATCCGCCCGTCCATAACAAGTATAAGTCTTATGAATCTTATGGGTCTTAATTAAATCGATGAATTGCCATAGGCGTTCTTTGTTAACCAGAAAATCATCATCTACAATCTGTACGTTTTGACAATCTAAGTCTTTTAGTTCCTTTATCACCAGTTCAAGGTCCCGCTCTTGATACCGACTGCCGTTTAATAAAGTACAATAACAGAAATTACAGGTATAGGGACAGGAAAAAGAAGTCTTGATGGTTCCTGCTTCTGTAAGATCCAAGTAGCGGTATTCGGACTTGTTCTTATAAAAGAAGCTTCGATCCGGTATAGGTAAGGTGTTAATGTCAATGGGGGTTATGGGGTTCATAATGAAGCCATCACCATCATCCTCCACGGCACCTTCATCTTTAAAACACAAGCCATTGATTTTTGACAGGGTCGTGACATCTTTATTATTTGCTTCAAGACATCGGACCAAAGTCACAAAAGCATCAATGGATTCACTACGACAGATATAATCCACGTCTTGATCATAGAATCTATGAGGGTTGAGCTGAGCATGTACACCACCTATCACCGTTATAATCTGTGAGCTGATTTTTTTGGCTTTTGTGCAGTAGGATTTCATTAGGTTTTCTTGGGTAATGTAGCCACTGATTGCCACAATGTCCGGTTTTTCCCTTTTTATCGTCGCTTCTATGGAGATCTTCTCTATAAAGCCGTCATAAATATAGTCCACATAGCCTGCAGCTGCAAGACCGGTGTGAAGATACTCAAGCTCTAATGGCTCATTATCCAGTATTTTGGTAAAGCTCAGTTTATTGGGTGCTTTGGGACGAATCAATAATACTTTCACGGTCTTTTACGTCCTCGAATCAGCATGTTCTTCACATACACACCAAAAAGATTCTTAAAGCCCAGCACCATCTTAATTGAATTTCTGGTTGGAATGTTTTTCCTTGTATACGCCACGGAGTAAGCATTAAAATTCACCACCAAGGCCAACTTAAGGACCTGTAAGTAGTAAGCTTTTAGGGACATCTTAGAGGGATAGATTAAGACATCGCCAAAATTCCACTTATCATAATCTTCTTTAGGGTAGATCAAGCGATCCTCATATTGATCATACAAAGGTGTCAATGGATGAGGCACCAGTGGTGAGAAGGTAATTAATTCCGGACGCAACCGCTTGATATAGGCTAAGAGACGTTTAAAATCCTTTTTCTCCCAATCGGGATGAATAATAAAGGAACCCCAACAGGCGATGCCACTTTCTTGTAGTATTCGAGTAACCTTTTCGTTCTGATCCGTTGTGGCTTGCTTATTGTACTCTACAAGTCTGCTGTCATCAAATGCTTCATAGCCGATGATTACCGCCATAATGCCGTTCCTTGCCAATCGTTTCATTAAGTCTGGCTTTTCTAAGACAGAATTCACACTGCCATAGCACATGTATTTCTTTTTGATTTTTCTTGTTTCCAGTAGATTGCAAAATTCTATCAAACGGTCTTCGTGGACTAAGAAATCGTTGTCGCAGATCATCACATAGGGTTCATCTAAAGCCTCTATCTGGTCTACAATCTCTTCGATGCCAACTTCTCTAAGACTATCGCCTTCCAGCTTCCAACGCACACAAAATGTACATTTGTTACGGCATCCATAAGCCGTTTGTACGATGGCACAAGGCTGAAAACCAATATATTGATAGTGCTTGCGATAACGCTTGGTAACTTCTCGGTCCGGAACGATATATTCATTGAAGCAGAATTCACCTTCGTTTATAAAATCCAAGGCTCTGCTATAGATACCTTCAATTACTTCAGCTGATCTTGTTCCTTCGACCTCCTCCATTAAGTCCGATAAGTTCTGTCTTGTAGTAGATTTGTAAACATAATCCACATGAGGGCTAAAGAAGGAATCCGGGAAACAAGTAGCTTGAACACCGCCAACGGCTACGACGATCTTTGAATCGAATTTTTTTACGATGTCCGCTATTTTTAGAACATTCTCTACATCCGTACACTGGGAGGTGATGCCTACCATATCCGGTCTGTATATGCTTAAGTATTGTTTTATGGATGCATTTTTTTCAATCATGCAATCCAGTAAAAGGACCTCATGGCCTAATTCTTTAAGAACCGTTGAGACACATTCAATGCCAAGTGGCTCTCCAAATAGGAAATTTTTTACCGTTGTTATGTTTTTATTCACCCATGGTCGAACTAGTAATACTCTCATCTCACTTTATCCTTTCATGATTTTCTTCAGATATTGCCAAGTAATCTTACCGGCGCCTACAGATAGCTTCATGGTGGTTGCTATACCATATCGCCTGAACATATAGTGTATATGACTTGGTGTTACTGTAATCTTATAATAAAGCTTTAATATCTGTAGGTAATAGCTTCTGATGCTTAACCGCGTCGGCCTAACAACCAGATGGGCCATGTCCCATTTTTCATGGTCCTCATAAGGAATAATCAACTGATCTGAAAAAGCCTCTAGCATACCGGTTCCAGGCATGGGCGTTAGTGGCTGTAAGTTCACAAAAATGAGACCGGTCTTTTTTATAAAGGCATATAAGTTGTCAAAATGGGCCTTATCCCAGTCGATGCCCAGTATAACCGTACCGTAACATTCTATATCATACTTTTGCAGTATGGCTATAGCTCTTTCGTTGTCCGTTACAAGGCTTTTCTTGTTGTAACTGTCCAGTTCTTCCTGACTGGCTGCTTCTATACCGACAATCACCGCACTCAGCCCTATGTCTTTAAGCTGACCTATTAGAGTATCATTTTTTGCTATAAAGTCAGCCCGTCCATAAACCAGATAATGCTTTTTGATCTTGTGTCGTTTCACTTCTTCTATAAAGGTCATTAAGCGCTTCTCATCAAATAAAAAGTCATCATCCACAATATAGACTTCTTCTTGCCCTATGGTCAATAATTCCTTTATGACTTCTGCTATAGGTCGTGCATGATAAGGGGTTATTTCCTTGCAAAAACAAAAATTACATTGATAAGGACAGCCATAGGATGTTTTAATCAATGCACACTTGTTTTGGAACAGATAATAGTATTTTTCCATATAGCTTTTAGGTAGATTGCGATAAGGTAGGGCATCAAAAGGTGCCTTGCAACCACAATAGAGATAAAATGCCGCATCACTTGTGCAAACCTTATCTATATGTTCATCCACAAAATCTTCCTGACAGACTGTAGCATGGACGCCACCTACAGCGACTATAATCTCATTTGAGACTGCTTTGATGGACTTTGCGTAGTTTTTGATAATACCTATATGACTGATATAACCTGTAATGCCCACAAGATCAGGCATGAACTTTCTTATATGATCATCCAATCCCTTTTTCTCAAGAATCATATCCAGAATCCGAACCTCGTGCCCATTTTCCATAAGCACACCTGCCAAGGTCATGAGCTCCAAGGGTTCGCAGACCATGACGCTTTGAAGACCTATGGTTTCTTTATGGGGTTTTGGTCGGATGAGTAGGATTTTCATCGTTTTTTCCTCATGACAAAGCCACAAATTGATGGCATAAACCATTTTTCATGTATGGTAAAGGTATAGGTAATTGTAAAATGCCTAGAAACCAGTTTTTTGAAAGCCGCCTTAGATAAATAGGCTGCGCTTTCCGCTGTTTTTTCTATCATCTTCATGACAAAGTTATCATAATGATTGTTGATGCTGGCTTGGGTAAAGATTGCGATGCCATCTTCTTTTAGATATTTATCCACCTGATTTAACACGTGTTCTTTTTTCTTATAGTAGGGAAAAGAATGACTACAGATAATCAGATCAAAGGTCTTGCCATCCAGTTCAAGTATATGGTCAGAATCAATGTTATGATGGATCCAATTGGCTTTGATTTTCTTACTTTTTGCTACTTTAAGCATTTCTTCTGACTTATCCATACCATATAACTTATATCTCGGGTAGACACGACTGATCTCATCCAGCAATTGACCGGTACCACAACCTAGGTCTAAAACTGTCGCTTCCTGAAAATTAAAACCACCAATGAGTACCATCACTTTTCTTCTTGTCGGCTCTAGAGAGTATTTCTGCACCCAGAGACGGTCATACTTTGTTGCCAGCTTGTTCCAAATCATTCTATCACCTCAAGTTGTCCTTATCTTTTCGATTTATCATATATTTTCTTATTTATATTCTATTTTTCTTTGTCTTCCATATACTTCCATAACTTTTTATTAACATTGAGTTTCTTCTGGTTGAATCTTCGATTAATAATCCACTTATAATTAAAACCATTTTTGAACTGTACAATGTCTAGGCCTCTTGAATGAATGGCATTTTCCGGACAGCTATAAACACATTTCATACACCATATGCATTGCCAACCGGCTCTAAAGCTACCGGTTTCAAAGTTGATGTTGCCTACGGGACATCTTTTCTCACATAAACGGCACTTGGTACATTTCTTATTGGCCCATAAGGACCTACCATATAACCTTGCACCCACCTGTTCCTCAAAAAAGTGGATTACCGTTACCAAGACTTCTCTAAAGAAATCTCTATGATGCTTTCTTCTGGTTTCTTCTGTGATTTCTTTTACAATATGAGGAATCTTTTTGTCTCTTGTTACTTCGTACAAACGCTTAACAACATCTTCTTCCATATCCAATAACCAATTGGAAGATACTATCAGAATACGGTCATAAAATACATCATACCATTTTTTTCTAAGTTGATGCATTAGGCTAATCGAAGCACTTTTATTAATCCAGCCATTACTACATCCTGTTCGAATAATAAAAACCTTGGCATTATTTCGTGGCAAAGCATCCACGTAAGCCTTGGCTATTCTTGGTGATCCAAAGCCGTAGATAGGAAGAACAAAACCCAACATATCAAATCGTTTAGGATCCACTTCAACTGTATTATTCAAAGCCTTTTCAAGCTTATACATTTTAACATTATAGCCTTTTTTTAGTAAGGCTTCTTTCAATTCCTTAGCAACATAATAGCTACTTTGGGTTCCGGTAAAATAAAACATACCAATGTTCTTCATTCATATGCCCCAATTCTGTTTATTTTCGGACACTGCTCTCTATCTCTCTAGATATCCGCTTTCATTATACATGAAGCCTCTTATGAATAAAAGTACTTCTCTGTATTGTCCTATATTGGTTAAAATATCAAAACAAAGTTTCTCTATTTTGTATGTAAAAGTTCAGCTATCTAGTTTTGACGCTTTAACCCTGTCTTTATTTATAATCTTTTGACAATGCCACATATTCAACCGCATGGAATTTTAGCCCTGAAATCTCTTCTTCCGTGAGTTCTCGAACAACTTTAGCCGGAGAGCCCATGATTAGTGTCCCATCCGGAAATACTTTACCCATGGTCACAAGACTGTTCGCACCTAATATACAGTTCTTGCCGATAACGGCATTGTCCAGTACGGTACTGCCCATACCGATTAAAGTCTCATCGCCTATAACGCAACCGTGGATGACACAGTTATGTCCGATGGTTACATGACGACCAATATGGGTTCTGGCGTCTTCAGCCACATGAACTGTGGAGTTGTCCTGAATATTGGCACCTTCATCTACAAAAATACTGTTAACATCGCCACGTAAAACGGCACCAAACCATATGTTCACATCTTCTTTTAATACAACTTGCCCTATAACCATTACACCGGGTGCAACATAGGCTGTATCGTCAATACTTGGTTCAAAATCTTTATATCTCATTTTCTTCACCTATTATTTCCATATTTTATTATGTTTGAATTATTTCTTAAGTGTCCCAAAGCCGCCATAGACCGGCTTGATTTCATTCACGGTTATAACCACGTTTTCTTGGTACTGGTGAATGAGGCGAATCAGCTTAGAAGCCATTTTTCTTTTGACATGCATAATCAAAACGGTTCTCTTACTGTTCATACCTTCTCCTGAGATTGAGGTGACCGCATAACCATGTTCTCTGATTCTATTAATGAGTTCAATCCCGTCCGTTTCTTTGACAATAACTTCTACCCTTGTAGTACCAATGGCCAGCTTTTCTTCAAAAACTGAGCCTAGGAAATTCCCCAGTGCAAAGCCGAGTGCATAGACAAAAACTTTAATCGGATCACTGGATATATCTTTTAATACCGTTGAAACCAATACTACCCAGATACAAACCTCAAAAAAACCAATAAAAGCGCCTTTTAGTCGCTCGCCACGGGTTATCAACACAATCCTCGTGGTGGCTAAGGTAACCTCCACAATCTTAACCAATAAAATGGTGATATACAACAATACTTGAATCCACATACATATGCTCCTTTTTCTTTGTCATGATTCGTTATAATTTTCACCCAAGTTGTCATTTTTCCCTCGTAAATAAGTGTCCTTCATAACTTATATTATAACAAAGGTGTCAAAATCTATGATACCTTACTCTGGCCTATATGAAAAGAGTCAATTTAGCAACGTTATCCTCACCTATCTTAGTCATTGATTAAATCATTATACTCTTTTATGATTTTGCTGTATTCAAATTTACCATAGGCATTGCTCATGAGCTTCTCAAATAAATTTTCTGAATAGGCTTTTAAGGTATTTCTATTTTCCCCAGATGCTTTCGCTTTTATGAATTTCAAAGACTTAAATCCTTCTACCACAACTGAAGCATCCGATTGCCCATAGAACATGATTTGATTATAGGCATCATATAACAGCACTTCCAAATCAAAAGCTTCATAAATGATAAAGCCGGATTCATCATCTTCTTTTAAGATAACATATCCTTTTTTGATATCTGCCAAATCCCGTAGCAATACACCAATGATTCTTAGGCAATGAATCGCTGTATTAGGGTCATTGATTCCTGGCGAAAGCGCCTTCACGGCAATCTCTACAATTTTTTGAATCGTAAAACTAAAGTCTTGAGCTTGTGTTTTTTTGTTTCCTATGATAACACATTTCTGAATTTGATCCACAACCTTTTCGTCAAAAGCTTCTTGTCCTTTATCATAGATGGTTAGAATCCTAGTCTCAGTAGATACAAATTGACCAACGACCTTTTTAAAACAAAAGATACCTTTATGATTTTCTGCAAGCTTCTGTAATCTTGGGTAGTCGATTTCTTGAATATAACCATCTGATGGACTAAAGACTTTAAGTGCATTTTTATCCTTAGCGATTTCAAGCATGCCATCTTCCGATATAATCTTGGATTCCTTTATAAAATCTCGATATTCTTTGATCTTATCTAATGCTTCTAAATGAAGTCTTAATATTAAGTCACTGGCTTGAATATGGGTGGAAACACTATGTATGAACAATATAAAATATGTAAGCCCTACAATAACGTAGACTACCCCAACACTTGCTGCAAGTATGAGGTTACCATCTACACTTACATCAATAAATAGTATTGAAGTAACGGCATAAATAAAACCACTTACAAAAATACCAAATGATTTCATGGTTGTTTCATTGTTAAGAAAATTCTCCACAACACGGGGTGTGAACTGAGAAGAATACATTGTTAATACCACCATTGTTGTTGAGAAAGTAAATGTAGCTATTGTAATAAAAGCACCCGCTACTATGCCTAGGACCGTTTGTGCTAATGCAGGTGTTGTATAAAATATACCGTTTACAAAATAAGACAGTTCATCCGTATATGTCTTATCAATGAAGGTTATAACTATTGATAGTATTAACGCTACCAGACTGTATATGACCGGATAAAGCCAAACACTTGAGCGAAACTTATTTATTAAATTTTTCATATTAACCATCCTATTCTCATCCTTACAACTCTTTTCTGCTGTTCTCACTATTATTCTACTACATTGGTAGTACTAATAATATACCCTTGCAGATGTTTCTCTCGTTAATAATGGATTTCTCCTATTTATATGCTTTTTTCTACATCTATTTTATAATATAGTATGACAATTACTGCTTATTTATCGTACTATGATTTATTATTGACAATAGTGTGTGTTGTACAGTATAATAGATTTAACAGTAAGAAAGTTGGTGATTATGTGAGTCAAAAAGACGTTATTATAACAAATCTGGTTGGGGAACTAAAAAGAGGCACCTTGGTATTAAGTGTCCTTCTAAACACCAAAGAATCTACTTACGGTTATTCTTTGGTACAGGCATTGCAAAATCTCGGTATTGACATCGAACAAAATACACTCTACCCACTTCTTAGAAGACTTGAAAAACAGGCACTACTTAGCAGCAGTTGGGATACGACGGAATCACGACCACGAAAGTACTACCAAATCAGCCCACTGGGACTTGAAGTTCTGAGCGACTTAACCGCTCATTGGCAAGAAACAAATAAAATTATTAATGCAATGTTAGAGGAGGTCTAACTATGAAACTTATTGAACAATACATCTACGCAATCGGCAAGCACTTGCCTTATAATAGTCGTAAAGAGATTAAAAAAGAGCTTTATGCTTCCCTACTTGATGAGATTGAGGCAACTTACGGGGAAAACCCCACTCAAAAAGAGTTAGAAGCTGCCATCACCGCTTATGGTACGCCTCGTCAAGTGGCCAATCGGTATAAAGAAAATAACCTTGTCATAGGAAGTGGTTACACAGACTTGTTTTTCTTTATCAGTAAACTCATTATTTTTGCCCTAAGTATTGCCTTTACTATCATTTTTGTCATTGATTTATTTGAAGGTGACTTAACACCCAATAAAATTATCGTAGATATTGCTAGGACCATCGCACACATCATAGGTGCAAGTTTAAGCGCTATAGCCTGGGTAGGTATTGGTTTTATGATACTGACACGTTTGAATGACGATCATCATATCGATCTAGAGGATGACTGGACCCCAAAAGATTTGGCTGATATCCATATTGGTCCTGAAGGGGAATCTAAGATTGAAAGCGGTCTCTCCATTTTCTTCATACTTGTATTTATTGTGATTATCAATACGATGCCCTTCTTACCCTCTATTGCTGAAAATGCTTTTCGTCCATCCGGTTTGCTAGGACATAATCTCAACATTGAATTGTTTAAGATTTACTTAATACCACTGAGTGCCTTATGGTTTGGTGAAATCATCTATCATATTCTTAACCTTATGTATGGCACCCAAACCCAAAAAATGGTTTTATTTGATTTGTTGATTGAGATTCTGAGTGCTACTTTGCTCTTTCGAATGGTTTTCAATCCAGCACTCTATCTTAATTACACATCCCTCATTGGGTTTAGAGCCGTCATCTTATTGGTTGCCATTATCGGTGTGATAGAAAGCATTGGAAAAGCCATCAAGTTTATCAAGCTCTATATCGTTCAATCCTAAATAGTATAAAAAGGTTCACAATAAAACAGCTATATTTGAATGTATTTCGATTCAAATATAGCTGCTTTATTGTCTTGTCTATAGAATGGTGCTTATACGTTTGCTTTTGCTGTTTCTACAAGTTTTGCAAATGCCGGAGCATCATTTACAGCCATTTCGGCTAACATTTTTCTATTCACTTCGATACCTGCAACTTTTAAACCGTGCATAAGTTGAGAATAGCTCATGTCATTCATACGAGCTGCTGCGTTGATTCTTGCAATCCATAGTTTTCTAAAATCTCTTTTTCTAAGCTTTCTGCCGATGTATGCGTACATACCTGACTTCATAACTGCTTGCTTAGCTGTTTTAAATTGCTTGGATTTTGCACCTCTATAACCTTTAGCTAATTTTAATACTCTTTTATGTCTTTTATGTGTATGCATTGCGCCTTTAATTCTTGCCATGTTTTAAACCTCCTAACGATCTATTATAAGTATGGTAATAATTTCTTGATTACTTTTGCGTTTGATGCGGACATGATGGTTGCTTTTCTTAGATTTCTTTTTCTCTTAGGACTTTTTTTCGTTAAAATATGGCTTGTATAAGCTTTATGTCTCACGATTTTTCCTGTACCGGTCTTTTTAAATCTTTTTGCTGCACCACGGTGTGTTTTCATTTTTGGCATTGTTTAATCCTCCTTATAAATTACTTGACATCTTTTTTGGGGGTCATGAACATAACCATGCTACGACCTTCCATTTTAGGATATTTTTCGATATCCGCTATTTCCGCCAAGTCTTTTGCAAATTGTAATAAGATATCTCTACCAATAGCTGTATGTGCTAATTCTCTACCTCTAAATCGAACGGCAACCTTTAACTTGTCACCTTTTGATAAAAACTTAATCGCATTTTTCTGCTTTGTATTAATATCATGTTGCTCAATATTCGGAGATAGTCGCACCTCCTTAAGAGTTACAATGTTTTGTTTCTTACGTGCCTCTTTGTCTTTTTTCGTTTGCTCATATTTGAATTTTCCGTAATCTGTAATCTTGCAAACGGGCGGTTTCGCCTTTGGCGCGATTTTTACCAAGTCAAGGTTCTTTTCCTTGGCTATATTCAACGCTTCTCTTGATGTCATGACGCCTAATTGACCGCCATCTTCATCAATAACACGTACTTCTCTGTCTCGGATTTGCTCATTAATCATTTGTTCGCTAATAGTCGGACACCTCCATATGGTATACTGTTGTTTGAGTCTGCTTTTTACAAGAATAAACATAAAAAAAAGCTAGACCTAGATCTACCCACATATATAAGCTACTTGGCACTGCCAAGTTAATAACTCATATGAACCAAAGGAACACGAAGTTCTAAGGTGAGAGTGGATACTCTTCTTCTTTTATCTGTGTAATCATAACATGTCACGGGTGACCTGTCAATGTTTTTTAAATTTTTGGTCGTGTTAATTTACTGTCGGAGACTTGTTAATACTATGTATAACTCCAAGCTAATCTTGCAACTTATTTATACTAAAATTATCTAACATTATTATTTCTTTTAACAAGATAAAAAGATTCAGCATGAATGTTTTACAATTCACACTGAATCTTTTTCCAATTTTCAAAAAATAATCTTTATTCTTTTGTAACTAATGTCTCTACATTATCAATAGTCACTAAGCTATTATCAAGAATAACATTGGCTTCAACTTCTTTTCCGTTTAGATAATCAAAAGCTGTATTCAATATAGCTTTTCCTAGAAAGAATGGGGGTTCAGCTATGGTTGCCTCTACTCTCTCCTCTTTTATTACTTCCAACGTATCATCAATTGCATCACAACCAATCATAGTTATTTCTTCTGATCTACCAGCGGCTTCAATGGCTTCTAAGGCTCCTAAAAGCATCTCATCATTTGCAGCATAAAGACCATCGATTTCTTTATTAGCTTGAAGAATATTCTCCATAACACTCATCGCTTTAGCTCTATCAAAATCGGCCACTTGTGTTGATACGATTTCCATATTTGGGTTTTCTGAAATAATTTCATTAAATCCTTGCGATCTGTTTTGTGCAACATTTGTACCCATAATACCTTGTATTTCTACGATTTTACCTTTTCCACCCAATGTATCTACAAGAAATTGTCCAGCAATTTTACCGGATTTAATAGCATCATATCCAACATGTGCTATTACCTCTCCTCCATTAGACTGGCGGTCCATTGTGAATACCGCAATTCCTGCTTCATTACAGGCTTCAACTGCTGCAACTATAGCATCTGAATCACAAGGATCAATAATAATCGCATTAGGTTTTTTTGTAATTAGATTCTCAATATCTTTCATTTGAATAGATGGATCATCTTGAGCATCTGTAATATAAAGTGTTATTCCTTTTTCATCTGCTGCTTTTTGAACCCCGTCTTTTACATCTACAAAAAATGGATTTGTTTGAGTGTTCATCGATAAGCCAATAATATAACCATCTTCTGCTTCTGCCTGTAGTTCAGTTGCCTCATTGCTTGATGCACATCCCACGAGAAAAACTGTCATAATGAGAATCATTGATAATAATGTTGCAGTTAGTTTCATTTTCATAATTATTACCTTCCTTTTCTTTTTTATGTATTGAGATTTATTGTTCTGCTTTAGCAGATAAATCTTTTACCTTTTTGTCAACTAGCACTGCTATTATAATAACTGCACCTTTCACAATATTTGTTGCATGTGGATTAACGTTCATTAGCGTTAGAATGTTGTCTATGATCCCCATAATCATTGCACCAACTACTGTTGGTAAAACGAATCCCGTTCCACCACTCAAACTTGTACCACCTAAAATTACAGCAGCAATAGCATCCATTTCAATCCCGGAGCCGCTTGTTGATTGCGCAGATCCCAGTCGCGCAGTTAATACTATAGCAGCCAACCCACACATGAGACCATTTATAACATATACCATCCACTCAGTTTTTTTAGTGTTAATACCTGAAAGCCTTGATGCTTCTCTGTTGCCGCCAAATGCATATACACTTCGTCCAAATGCTGTTTGAGTTAATATGTAATGTGCTAATGCAAATAATATGATTAGAATAATAATAGGAACTGGAATCCCAAAAAAGCTTCCCTTACCTATAAATTTATAAGAATCAACTTTTACCGGTATTGGTGACCCCTTTGTATATACCAATACACATCCTCTTAACAACGTCATCATACCTAATGTTGCAATAAAAGGAGGTATTCCAAATTGAGCTATAAGTAGTCCATTAGCAAAACCACACGCAATACCAATACCAAGTGCTGTTAATACTGCTAATATTGGATCACCAGTTGAAGAAAGCACCCCTGCTGACATAACTCCTGCCAATCCCAAAATCGATCCTACAGAGAGATCTATTCCACCTGTTAATATTACAAAAGTCATACCACTGGCTACTATACCTGCTACTGCAATTTGTTTAAAAACATTAAATAGATTTGAAGTACTTAAAAAATCTGGTGATAAGATTGCTGCAAATGCACATATAATAAACAGAATTAAAACAGATCTAAATACATTAATTTGTATGGTCAATTTTTTCTTTAGTTGACTATTCATTTCCGTTAACACCTCCTGATGCATAAGCCAAAATATTTTCTTGATTTGCTTTTGATTTTTCAAATTCTATCACGATTTTTCCTTCTCTCATAACAAGGACTCTATCACTCATTCCTATGAGTTCTGGTAAATCCGTTGAGATTAGAATGATACTTTTACCTTGTTTAGTTAATTGATCAATAATAGTATATATTTCAGCTTTTGCACCAACATCAACACCTCTTGTAGGCTCGTCTAGAATCCAAATAGAAGGGTTTGCTTCTAGTAATTTTGCAAAAACAACTTTTTGTTGATTTCCCCCACTTAAATTGCCAGTATTTTGTAATACACTACTTATTCTTATATTTAATTGTTTTACATGTTTATTTATTTGCTGCATTTCTAGTTTTTTATCAATATGTATACCTTTTGTTAGTTTCTTCAAGGAGCTAAGAGATATATTCTCTTTTATATTTCTTATTAAAACTAATCCCTCCTGTTTTCTGTCATCTGATACGAAACCGATACCTGCAGCTAATGCCTTTATAGGCGAAGAGCAATCTTTAATTTCTCCATTAATAAGAATTGACCCACTATTCATAGGTAATGCTCCATATATAATTTTTGATAATTCGATTGTTCCTGATCCTATCAATCCAGCTATTCCTAATACCTCACCTTTATGAAGTTCTAAACTTAATTTTTTGATAAGTTTACTGTTAATATTCTGTAGCTCTAATACAACCTCTTTTTGTATATAGTTACGTTCTGGATATAAGTTATCTAGACTTCTACCCACCATCATTGATACAACATCATCATAATCTGTCTCACCAATATTTTTAGTCGCTATATATTTGCCATCTCTTAAAACTGTTATTCTATCTGATATTTGGAATATTTCATCCATACGATGAGATATATAAAGAATAGAAATATTTTTCTTTTTTAGATCTTCAATTATTGCAAATAATACCCTCATCTCATCATCCGTTAAAGCAGCAGTTGGTTCATCCATAATTATGACTTTAGCTCCAATGGTTAAACATTTTGCGATCTCAACCATTTGTGTTTCAGCTACTGATAAACTTTTAACTTTTGTCTTACAGTTAAACGCGAGCCCGAGTTTATCCAATACTTCTTGTGCATTATTATAAAGTGTTTTCCAATCTATTTTACCCATTTTTGTTTTAGGTAGTCTGCCTAAGTACATATTTTCTGCAACAGATAAATCTAGAATCATATTAAACTCCTGATATATCATTGCTATTCCTTTATTTTCTGCATCTTTTGTGGAATGGAACTTTACTTCTTTTTCTTCCATGTACATCTTACCTGATGTGTATGACTGCGCACCTGATATAATCTTCATTAAAGTGGATTTTCCTGCACCATTTTCACCACAAAGTGCATGAACTTCACCTTGTTTAACATCCAAATGAACTCCGTCTAAAGCTTTCACACCAGGGAAAACTTTAACAATTGAATCCAACTTAAGTATTAGGTTCTTATTTTGCATTTTCTTCCCCCTTTGAGTACTTTTAATGCGAATCATTGAATTAATATGCGCATCCTGCAACTAGAATAACATTTGTGTAAGGTGTAAACTCTCCAGTTAAAATAATGGCTTTTGCCATTTTACTTTGTTCTTTAAGTTCTACATGGTTTATATAATCAACAGGGATTTCTTTTGGTAAAAGTTCCAATGATTTATTATGAAAGTCTAAACTAAAGTTCTTAGCTTCTAATGCAAAAGTTGCTTTTTCAACGATAATATATTTTAATATTTCTTCTAAAACATCTAAATATCCTGGATTACCTTCCTTCCAGCCTAGATCTATGCGTTCAACGCCTTTAGGTATCGGCAGTCCAGCATCCCCTATTACAATAGTATCCATATGTCTGATTTCTGCTAAAACTCTTGCTAATTGTGGGTGAAGAATTCCTTTTTTAAGCATTTTTTTCCTCCATTTTTTTTACTAGTTATTTGAAATAAATTCTTCGATTTCTTTTCTTGTTGGCATTGCCGGGGTTGTTCCTAATCTTTGTACAGCTATAGCTGCAAGAGCATTTGCAAATCTTGCTGCTTCCCATAAGTCTTTTCCATCAGCTAATGCCGCAACTAATCCTCCATTAAAAGCATCTCCTGCACCTGTTGTATCTATCGCTTTTACTTTATATGCTGGAATTATTTCTTGTTTGCTTTCTGATGCAATAAAAACACCTCTACTGCCCAAGGTTATTAATACATTTTTTACGCCCTTATCAAAAAACCAATCAGCTGCTTTACTTGCACTTTCTTGACTATCAATGCATATTCCCGTTAAAATTTCCGCTTCAACTTCGTTTGGTGTTATAATATCAACCTTTTTAAGAATTACATCACTAATCGGTTGTACCGGTGCAGTGTTTAAAATGACTTTCACACCATTTTTCTTGGCTATGTCAATGACTTTCTCAACTGCAGATATATTTGTTTCTAACTGTGTTAATAAATAACCCGATTCTTCTATAATCTCTGAAATTGATTCAACTTCTTTATCACCTATTGCGCTACACGCCCCCAAAACCACTACTATCTTATTTTCACTGGTTTCTTCGTCCACCATAATTAAAGCCGATCCTGTTTCTATCTCTTCTGAATAAAACAGGCTGCTTGTATCCATCTCCAAAGTTTTCATTGCATCCAAAGCTACTTCTGCAAATAAATCTTTCCCTAATTTAGTAACCATGGTTACATCAGCTCCGGCTTTGTGTGCTGCAACTCCTTGATTAAAACCTTTTCCTCCTGGCCCCATTTTAAATAGGCTGCCTATCACTGTTTCACCAGCCACTGGCAAATGAGGTGTTCTTGCCATTAAATCTACTACAAAGCTTCCAAATACCATTACTTTTTTTTTCATTTTTGCCTCCATTTATGTTTAATAGGTATTATCATTTTTTGAAATACCAGATACTAATGCGATGCCGCTACTTGTTCCAATCCGGTCAGCTCCTGCTTCAATAATTGCATTTAAATCCTCTTGATTTTTTATACCTCCACTAGCTTTAACTAATGCTTTTCCATTAACCGTTTTTTTCATCAATTTTACATCATCTACTGTAGCCCCTCCCGTACTAAAACCTGTAGATGTTTTCACAAAATCTGCTCCTGCTTTTACTGATATTTCACACACCTTTATCTTTTCTTCATTTGTCAGTAGACATGTTTCAATTATTACTTTTACTATCGCTTTTTTTCCTGCAGCGTCTACCACAGCTTTAATATCTTTATATACAAGTTCATAATTACCGTCTTTTACGCCTCCAATATTTATAACTGTATCAATTTCTTCAGCTCCAAGTCGAATAGCTTCTTCTGTTTCAAATGCCTTTGCAGATGTTATCATTGCACCTAATGGAAATCCAACAACACAACACGTTTTCACTGTACTTCCTTTTAAAATTTTTGAAACCAACTTCACATGACAAGTATTAACACATACTGAAGCAAAGTTATATTTTATTGCTTCAGCGCATAACTTAGCTACTGTTTCACTAGTAGCATCCGCTTTCAATACTGTATGATCAATCATTCTCGCAATATCCATAGCCATTCATATACCTCTTTCTTATTTATATATTCTGGTTAACAATAACTCAATAAACAAATAACAATAAATGTGTAACCGGTTACTTATTGTAGTAAAATTTTTTATTTTATTAAATTAATTTTATTATTTGTTCTGAACCTCTTAATATGACACTGTGTGGTAATATAATTTTTTTGAACTCAGATTGATAATTCTTATTTTCAAGTCTTTCAATAAGCAATTTCATCGCTTCTTGTCCTTGAAGTTTTGCATCACGGTCTATAACTGATAATTTGAAATCAATCATTTTTAAAGTCTCAATATCATCAAAACCCATGATTGATAAATCTTTTCCAATTTCCAAATTTTTCTCTGTTAAATATTTTAAGCAACCTAATGTTGTTAAGTTATTTGATGTAAATATAGCTGTTGGTGGCATAGATAATTCAAGCAACTCTTTAGTCCTTTTATATGCTTTTTCTACTTTAAAATCACCTTGAGCAATATATTTATCCAGAACATCTAATTTATAAGCCTTCATAGCTTTTTTATAACCTAATAATCGTTCTTTACCAGGCTTCGATGTTTCAGGACCCGTAATTATAGCAATTTTTTTGTGACCTGCATGAATTAGAGATTCAACGCCTTCATATGCGCTTTGAATATTATCAATAAATACACCATCAAATTCTGTATCTCTTATACTACGATCGACTAATACTACTGGAACTCCCGAATTATTTAATCTAATTAAGTATTCTCTGGTTTCCATATCATTTTCTGAAATAGGTGTTATTATAACACCTTTCAATCTTTGCCCTTGCACAGTTTTTAAATAAGAATGCTCTATAGCCTGATTTTCATTTGTTCCAAAAAATAGAATGTTATAGTTATTCTTTTCTGCAACATCGCTTATGCCTCTTATTACACTAGAAAAAAATGGATTTTCAATATCTGGTATGATAACTCCAATACTAGCCGTATCTTGAATACTTAGGCTTCTAGCTACTGCACTCGGAATATAATTATTATCATTTATAACTTTCATTATTTTTTTTCTAGTATCTTCTTTAACATATCCTGAATTATTAATAACTCTTGATACAGTTGCAGATGAAACTCCTGTGGCTTTTGCAATATCTTTTATATTCATACAAAAACTCCTTGTTATATTGTACTCAAAATTCTAATGTGTAACCGATTACATATGTTATATTAACATGTATTATATTGATTGTAAATACTTTTTTATAATTTTTGCCTATTATTTTAATTTAAATCAAGATTTATATGTATTAATAAACAAAATTGTTTTGATGAACTAGGGTTACTGACTAGCCTGACAAATTCCGGCTGCATTGAACATGCTAATTAAAGTATGAAGTTCCTGGAGTAGATTGTTTGCATAAGCAAGGCTACAGGGATGTAGTCCGCCGACTTTTTCCATATGGATGTGGAAATCGGAGGCCGTTGTAACCAATCTACATAAGGGTTTTCATACGAACTACTGATATGGAAGTAAAAAAAGTAGCAACCTCAAGATTTTCATCTTTAGTTACTACTTTGTCTATAGCTTGACTTTAGATCCCTAGTGTTTCCACTAGAGCTCTAAAGTATCTTATTTGTGACAAGTTAGTCAACTCTTGCATTAAGCCAATCAATAATATCACTCATGACGATTGACCTTTCATTTCTTGCATTGAGTGATTCGTGAAATAGTCCTTGATATATTTCTAGAGTTTTATCTCCAGAGCTAATATTATTATACAAGTTTTCTGAATATGCTTTGGAAACAATCCGATCATCGCCACCATGGAATATAAATACTGGGTATGTATAATTACCATCTGTTATTAGATCTTCCAGATATTTTGATCCTGCTCCAAAAGTTTCCCATTGGAGTTTTCTTGTGTAGGATGTTAGACGTAATGGATCAACATAATAATATGCTTGTATTGCTGGATATCTACTTACAGTACTTGTTAAGCTATTTGGTACAAGGGCTCCGGCCCCACCTACTGCTGCATAAAACGCTTCATCATCTAGACCAAAAACCGTATAATATGGTCCTGTCGCGCCACCAGATATGATTTGTCCGGCAAGCTTATTCGTATAAGTTACGCCATATGCTGCCGTAAGCAATCCACCCATACTATGCCCTAACATATATACCGGCTTGCCTGGATTATCTAACTTTGCCATTTCTACTATTATGTCAATGTCTTCATAATATTCTGCAAATGCTTCAACATTCCCTGAGTCTCCATTCGCGATACCTGTTTTTCCATGTCCTTTATTATCTAGCCTATATACGCCATAGCCTGCAGCGTTTAAGGCTTCTGTTGTTTCATTATATCTGCCAAGATGTTCTGCTAGGCCATGTACAATTACTACCACTGCCTTCATAGGTCCATCAACTTCAATATTTTTTGCATAATATATTTCTTTAGCTCCAGTGGCGTCGACTATTAAATCATCTTCTACCACGCTAAACGTTAATACATTACTATCAAATGCATAAGGACCTGTTATCGCTCCTGCTGCAGCTTGAATGCTGAAGGAGCGCGCATTGGTTGCATCTCCTGTAAAGGAAAAAGTAACTTGGGTATCTGTATTTCTAGTAATAGACTCAAGTGTTAATCCTGTTGTTCCCGTCGATACCGTCCAATTAGCTGGGTCCGTCACAGTTGCTTCATCTGCAAACGTATGACCTAAGTTTATGATCTGCGCAGGATGATCTTCTCCTGATGTTAAATCAATGACAATGCTTGCCCCACTAACATTTTTTGTAATGGTTGTTGAGTTTTGGGTTGTAATAATGGGTTCTTTTCTTGCTACTTGAATATCCTTACCTATAATACTGGTTCCTTGCGTAATCTCAAATGCGGCTGTTGTAAAATTATAATAGCCTTCTAAGGAGGCTGTTACTGTATATCCTGTTCCTACAGTCATTCCTGAGACATCATAAGTTCCATCTGCTAATGGGTGAATTGGTGTACGAACGATAATATTGTCTTTTTTAAGCTGAAGTGTGGCCTCTCTTAAATCCGGCATGCCTGCCGAAACTGTTAATGTTCCAGTTACAGATTGATTCCTTGCATCCAGCCAATCAACAATATCACTCATGACGATTGCCTTTTCATTTCTTGCATTGAGTGATTCGTGGAATAAACCGTCATAGATGGTTATTTCTTTATCCGCTGAATCAATATTGTTGTATAGGCTTTCAGAAAAAGCTTTAGAAACAATTCGATCATCGCCACCATGAATAATCAATGCTGGATAGGTGTACTGCCCGTCATCTATTTGATCCGTTAAGTATTTCGATCCACCTGCAAAGGTTTGCCAGTATAGTTGTGCTGAAAACTCAGTTAATCTTAACGGATCTACAAAATAATAGTTTTGCACTGCCGGATATCGACTTACAGTACTTGTTAAGCTATTTGGTAGCATGTATAATGCATTCCCACCAAATTGGCTATAAAAAGCATCTTCAGCTCCGAAATTTAAGTAATAAGGGCCAGTCGCTGCTCCTGATAAGATTTGTCCATCCAGTTTATCCGGATAAGTCACACCATACATTGCTGCAATTAATCCACCCATACTATGCCCTAACATATAAATAGGCTTGCCTGGGTTTTCAGATAGTGCCCTTTCAACAATCAAGTCTAGGTCTTCATAGTATTCACTATAAGCGCCCACAATACCTTTATCACCGTTTTCAATACCTGTTCTTCCATGACCTTTGTGATCCACTCTATAGGCACCATAACCCGCTGCATTAAGTGCCTCTACAAGTTCATTGTACCTGCCAAGATGTTCTGCCAGACCATGTGATAATACAACGACACCTTTCAAGTCTGTCACATCCGTGTTGACCGCATAATAAACTTGCTTTGTACCTGTTGCATCATTCATAAAACCGTCATCAACAACACTAAAATGTAAAACATTACTATCAAAGGCATAATCACCAGTAATCGCTGTGTCTAATGCCTGTATGGTAAATGCTCTTGTTTCTGATGCTGTGCCGGTAAAGCTGATTTCTACTTGGGTATCATTGATTCTCGTTATAGCACCAAAGGTTAAACCTGTCGTACCTGTGTCAATATCCCAATTGTTTACATCCTCTACCGTTAAAGCTTCTGCAAAGGTATGCCCTAGATTCTCGACTTGCATATCATAAACTTTGCCTGAAGTTAGATCAATCGTTAATGTTAATCCTGCTGTATTTCTTGCTATCGTCGTATATTCCCCAGGTGTAGCTGTTGTAATGATGGGTTCTTTTCTTGCGACTTGAAGATCTTTCCCTGTGACGTTGGTGCCTTGCGTCACTGCAAATGCAGCCGTTGTAAAATCATAGTAACCCTCTAAACTTACAGTGATTGTATAATTAGCACCTGCTGTAACACCATTCATACTATATGTACCATTAGCTGCCGGATGAATCATAGATCCAACATTGACACCTGATTGCTTTAATTGAATCGAAGCAACTGACAAATCCGGTGTTCCTGCGGAGGCTGTTAGTACACCCGTTATCGTTTGTGTACTAGGTGTACTGCTTCCACCGCCGCCACCACTACTTCCACCCGTATTATTTGAAGTGTTTTCAACAACAGGAGATTGAATCCCTTCTGTTACATTCATCTCTATAGGTGCCTTTTCGAAAATGACACCCCCTGATTTTACATCAACAGTCGAAATCCTACCATCACCACTTACTTTTAATGGTGACTCAATGGATAGCTTTGTAACTGTTGTATTTGCGCCAATCAGAATTGTACTGTCTTTAATATCTTTTGATACGGTCATAGATAATATCTCAGTATTGCCGTGTGTTTGTAACGCAACTTGATTTGCTTGCAACAGAACACTATCAAACTTTCCTTCAAGAACAATTGTCTCTCCTGCTGCTTGTTCTGCGATTACAATATCTGCACCTTCTACATCAATGGCTACGATTCGAACTCTACCACCAGCTGTTTCTTGAATAATGATCCTATTATACTGACCACCATTAATATGAATGCTGTTTTCGCCTCCGCCTCTAATATAGGTTTCTCCATTAACGATAATATTATTCAAAGTAACATCGCCTTGTCCTACCGCTTCATCTATGATCAAGCTTCCGGTAATACTCAGGTTCTGAAGTATAACCCCATCTGCTTTAACAACGACATTACCTTCAATAGTCTCAGCACCTGTTACCGGACCATATGTCCCTGCTTTATTATAAATTATGGTTCCCATGGCATGATTAAGAGCGACAATAGCCTCTGCTCGCTTTATTTGAGCCGTGGGCTTAAAGCTACCATCCGGGTAACCACCCATTAATCCTGCTTCTACAAGCGCACCTATAAAGCCACTGCTCCATGATGCCATTTCACTAGAATCCTTAAAATTCATACCAGCATCTGTGTTTGGTGTCAATGCTTTAACTTTTGCAATGACGATGGCTGCTTCTTGTCTTGAAATAAGATTATTCGGTTGCATTGTACCATCAGGATAACCCCCAAGATATCCTGCCGCAACTGCTTTTTGAATAACGTTATAATACCAAACGCCTTCTGTCACATCACTAAATTGAATCTCTACTTCTGCAGTATAACCGAATGCATTATTAACTAGGTTCATGAATTCAGCTCTTGTAATACTGTTATCCGGTTTAAAGGAGCCATCCCCATAGCCCCCGGCTAAACCCTTATTCATCCATTCTTTGATCGTATTTCCTGCCCAATGGTTCTCAATGTCTGACTTGGCTGAAACACTGATTGTAAATACCGGTATACTGATTGCTAATGATAGTATGATTGCAATGAGTTTTTTTGCACCTTTTTTAAATCCTTTCATCATTTACGCCTCCTAATATAATATATTAAATGCATGGAAAAGCTGTGTTCCTAATTGCCTCCTCCCTTCTGTTAATTGGCTTTCTAATTTATTATGGTACACGAATGCTTGTTAACAATTCATCAACCAATTGTTAACAAAAATGGGCTGTCTCGGATTTTGAGACAGCCCATAAAAGTATATGTGTAGTATATGAAATATTTTATTTTTCCTTAATCCGCCATAATTCTTCTTCCGTTTTTTTCATCATAACCTGATTACCCATTATATGATACAACTCTGCCTTTTTCTGGTAATAGCTTTCATTGTAGTTTTGGTGTTGGATCAGAATATTCATAAAATTAAGGGCTTCTTTATAATCCTTCTTTTCCTCAAGTAATGATACTGCTTTTAATATTACATTTTGAAACGTATTATAATACTTTTCCTTTTCCAGATTAAATTCATAGATATCAATATCCTCACAAAAAGCACCTTTATAGATATTATTTAGCGCTTTTGCAGACAAAATTAGATCTTCATCTGTATGATTCAAATCTTCAATATGTTGGTTAAAATGCATTAAATCCGTCGTAATAATCTTGTCATTAATAAAGTAACGGCTATTGGCTTGCCATATGATCTCTTCAAACCCAACATCTTGCATTGCTTTTCTAATATAGGTAAGGGAGGTCCTTATATTACCATTGGCTTTGTCTAAATCATAATGCTCAAAAAAAGTGTCCATAAGCTTGTCCTTGGTGACGCCTGTTTTATTATGATAAAGTAAGTAATAAAAGATGTGCTTCGCTTTTACCGTTCGCCAACGAACAAGCTTTCCGCCTGCCTTTACAATATTATCACCAAAAAAGCGAACATACAGTTTTTCTGAATCGTTCGTTTCTTGCTCCATTAGCCCTTGACCTACCCTATTTTTAATTTCTTCTACAAATGTTGTGTGTATGTGGTTTTGCAAACAAAAATGATACAAAGGCTTGTAATATTCATAAAAAGTCATAAAGTCCTGAATGTAATAGCCACTTTCAGATAAGTCCATCGTTGTTTGTGCGTACTTAAGGACATTTCTTTCATCACCCTTAGCCAAATACGCAGTTGCAATAACAGCACTCAGGGTTGCCACATAGAGTTTTGTACCAAAAGCTTCTGAAGGTACCATTGCCCGTTTAGCATGTTCAATCGCCAAGTCATAATCCTTTAGAATTAAATACATTTGAGATAACATCATATCCACCATCATAAAACCTAAATGGTTATCTTTAGGTATACGAGGATAATACTTGCTTACCATTTCTAAAGCTTCATCCTTGCGTCCCAAAAAAGCCAACATCGTTGCATAGGTAAATGTACTTAAATGGTACAAATTATTATTTTTGTCTACGAAACACTTCATTGTTTCTTTGAAATATTTTTCAGCATGTCCATATTCACCATGATGAAATTCCAGTTCTGCCAAAATACCATAAAGCTCCGGCAAATTGGCATTTAACCCAAATCGCTTGGCATTGTCGATTTCTTTTAATACATAGGTTTTACCTTCTTCTAGATGTCCCCAAACCATATAGATGCGTATGGTATAAATTATTGAGTTGAGCGGAGATATTTTATCACGATACTTCGCTTGAACGGACATAGCCGTACGATATTCTCCAATTAAATAAGCCGCATATTCCAAGAGCGCAAATGCCTGTACCTCAGAAGTTTTTATATGATTTTCATTTATTGATAATATTTCATTTTTTAATACAATAAACTCTTCATCTACCCTGCTTAAAAAGGCACTGATATATAATTTTTCACTTAAAACATCCACCTTTTCATCTAATGGTCGATTATGTATTTTTTTGTAAATCACATTAGCAAGGGCATAGGCTTCATCAGCTTTGTATTCCATACGCAACACTTTCACCCATATAATATCTGCTTTTAATAAGCCTTCTTCGTCCTTTTGATCTAAGAAAAGTATGCGTGCATTTTTAATAAATTGTCTTCCACTTTCTACCTCTAGATTCTTAAGGGCTATTAATGCTTTGATGAGTGAAAAGCTCCCATATTCATAGGCTGTTTTTGTGGATATTTTCTTTTCCCAGTGATAGATTTTTGAGTAATAAGCAATAGAAACATATGTGTACTGGCCTTTTTTCAAGAGAGCATCTGCCCCATCATAGTCTCTTGATAAGAGTAAATAATCAATGGCTTCTAGAGTATTATTTCTATAGATATAATAGGCACTTATTTTTTCATAAACCTCTTTTTTATTCGATACTTTTTCTTGCAAATAATCTCTAAATAAGTCATGATATTTAAACACACCCGAGTGAATTTTGCTGATAAAAAGACCTTTTCCAGACATCATTTTAAGCGTTTCATAAGCATTGGTTCTATTGGTAATATAGTTGCATGCCTCAACATCTAATATCTCTAAGAGACAGGTTGAGAGTAAAAATTCTTGATCGTCAAACATTTCAAATATATTATCAAAACATTTTTTGTAGAGTTCTTGAATCTCATAGCCACTTACAAGATTCTCACTTATTGCATGTTGTAAGAGATTAAGCCCAAAGGGCCACCCATTATTTTTCCGGATGAGTTCTTGATTATATATTTCTTGATGATTCGGTTTGATTTTATCAATAAAGGTATTTTCTTCTGCTTGAGAAAACTTCAATTGTTCAATACTAATTTCTGCAAAACGATGACTGGTCAATAAAAAATCCAAATCAAGTGCTGGTTGGGTCCTTGATGCAATAATGACACGAATATTTGATGGCAAGTATCTAATAAATACTGCTATGCATTCATGAATGAGGTCCTCTGTTAGATAGTGAAAATCATCAAAAATAATGCATAGAGGATCCTGAGACTTTTGTGATAAGTAATTTAACAAATCAGCTACCAGCCCTTTGATGTCGCCTTGATCTAACCTTTCATTCAAAAAAGGTACAATATCCTCTTGATGCTTACCAAGACATCTTGCTATACCTTCTGATAAATAGGTCATAAATGTTAGAATCTCATTATCAAACATATCCAAATGATACCACATTACTTTTTCATCGGTCATATGGTTGAACTGAGATAGTAATGTTGTTTTTCCATAACCTGCAGGCGCTGTAACAAATATCACATTCTTATTTTTATCTCTTGTCATTTTTTCAAGTAATTCTGAACGTAATATAAATGCTTTTTCTATCGCTGTTGGGCTAAATTTTGCATTAATGATGTTCATATCACTATCTCCTTTGTCAAGGTGTTTACCGAGAAATCTAGAAAACCCTTTGTCATTCTTAATTATAGTACCACAATAATCTCTTTGCTATCAATATATCCACTTAATCTTTATTGCTTATCAATCGTATCAAACAAAAAAATCCAACAAAAAAGGGCTCAATATGAACCCTTCTGTTTCTCAAATGTTCGTAAATATACCATTCACATTAAGAAATTGATTTACTTAACTACACCAACATATTGACTGTCAGTCACTAAGATATGATCGATGAGCCAATCTAAAAGAAAGGTCACAAGATCTTCAAGCACGGACATCTGATTAAAGTCAATATCTTTGCTCAGAAAATCTTGTACTTTGGCAACAAAGGCTGCATGCTCCATCTTGTGTGCATTGATTTTATTGTAACCATGTGCTTCCATCATGGCTTCTTCATCTGCAAAATGAGTAATTGTATAGTCTTTCAGATTCCCAAGTACATAGGTGATATCATCGTAACAATCCACGCCATCTTCAGCGTCATGAATGAGTGCTTTGACTTCTTCAACCAGATCCACCAATTGCTTATGTTGTTCGTCGATTACAGGTATTCCAAGTGAAAATTTTTCTTGCCATAACATGTCTACTACCTCCGTCAGTCTATTAAGTTTTTTCCTTAATAAGATTGTATCACCAAGCCGGCTTTTGTCAAGGTTGTCTTGAATCTATGGTAAGTTATTTAGATGTAGACTATGAATCGATTCTTAATAAGTCACTTTGTATTTTAATTTGTTAATAAAAATCCGGATATTGCAATTATCCAGATGGATTCGGTGATTGGAACAAAAGGTGCTATTGAGGTGAATCATGAGTTGATAATAAGGGTTCTTACAAAAGGTACCAGCTTGAATGACCTGACACTAGAGGATATCTATTTAATGATGAATCACACCAAACACCCCCCATATTGTTGATATTGACAGTACGTAAGTCTGATTCTTCTGTATCTAAACATATATTTTCTATGTACTTCATTAATTCAGATTCATTACCCAAAGCAAACTCAGTCTATAATTTTAAAGAAAACATAAACTAGTTCTTTTTCACTAATTTAACTAGAAATATGATTCCAATAAACGTTAAAAGCATTACAATTGTTGATACCACAATGAATATACCTAAAGCCATATTTTATCTTCTCCTTTAGTAATAAAATTCTTACATCATTATTATACGTTGTTGATGCTGTTTCTTTGTTATACATAACATACCTTCTGAAACTACTATAGTCTTATATTAAAACAGCTTCTAGTCACTATGGTAACATACATGAATTACTTTAGTCATCTATATTAAGCTTTACACCACACAAAATCAACCTACTTTAGTAGCCAATGATTTTATAAACTGAAGATACACATGTTATAACGGACTTTATTATGTCCAATAACCTTTCCTTATTATGATTTTTTTTATTGGTTATGCCAGTTTTTTCCTTTTAAGGCATAATAAACTTGCTTTTTGACCGATAGGCGGTTAAACTATATGATTGGATACTAAGAATAAATTACGACGTATAAAGTTATTTAGAAAGTAGGATTTTATGAGTAAAGAAAAAATCATTAACATTGCCGTTATTGCCCATGTCGATGCAGGCAAATCCACGTTGGTTGACACTTTTTTAAACCAAAATGGTGTATTTAGAGCAAATGAAGAGGTCATTGATTGTGTCATGGACAGCAACGACATTGAAAGAGAACGTGGTATAACGATCTACTCTAAAAACTGTTCAATTCGTTATAAAGATTATAAAATAAATATTGTAGATACACCTGGTCATGCGGATTTTTCTTCCGAAGTTGAGCGTATTATGAAGACTGTGGATACGGTTATCTTACTGGTTGACTCCAGCGAAGGTCCAATGCCACAAACACGATTCGTACTTCAAAAGTCTTTGGAAATGAATCTAAGACCCATTCTATTCATTAATAAAATCGACAAAAAAGATGAACGTGCTGAAGAAGTTGTGGATATGACCTTCGATCTTTTCGTAGATCTTGACGCAACCGATGAACAACTCGACTTCCCTGTGCTCTATGGTGCTGCAAGGGATGGTTATGCTATAAATGAGATGGGTGAAGAAAGTAGTGATATGAAACCTCTTTTTGAAACCATCATTAATCATGTCGATGCCTATCCTGATTATGACGATGAACCTTTACAGATGCAAATATCTGCTCTTGGTTATGATGATTATATCGGAAGACTGGGTATCGGACGTGTTACAAAAGGCACAATCAAAGCCGGCCAACAGGTCGCGATTACAAAAAGAGATGGTAGTGTTGCGACCGGTAAGGTTCTGAAGCTTTTTTGTTATGAAGGCCTAAAACAAACCCCAAAAGACGAGCTGTTTAGTGGTGATATCGCGGTTGTTGCCGGGATTGCAGATTTATCCATCGGTGAGACCCTTTGTGACATCTACAATGTGCAAGGTATGGAAATGATTCATATAGAAGAGCCGACTTTATCCATGAATTTCTTGGTTAACAGCTCACCTTTTGCCGGTCGTGTTGGTAAGTTCGTAACCACAAGACATATTAGAGACCGTCTGGAAAAAGAACTTCAAGTCAACGTGGGTCTAAAAGTAGAAGACCTTGGCGGCCTTGAAGGTTATAAAGTCTCCGGACGTGGTGAGTTACACTTATCCATACTCATTGAAAATATGAGACGTGAAGGTTATGAGCTGAGTGTCTCAAAGCCTGAAGTTATCATGCACAAGGAAGATGGAAAGACCGTAGAGCCTATAGAACGTGTCCTAATTACTTTACCGGATTCTTATGTAGGTATGGCCATTTCTTCTCTAAACAATAGAAAAGGTACCATGGAGAATATGATCTCTGAAAATGGTTTTACCAAAATTGAATATATAGCACCTACACGAGGTCTGCTTGGTTTCCGTTCTGAAATGATTACAGATTCAAGAGGTGAAGCTACGATTGTTCGTTCCTTTGAAGGATTTGAACGTTATAAAGGTGAGATTCCAAGTAGAAATAATGGTGTTCTTGTCTCTGGTGAGCAAGGTATCGCTACCCCTTATTCTCTTAATAACTTATCCGATCGTGCTACTATGACCATTCATACCGGAACAGAAGTCTACGAAGGTATGATTATTGGTATTAATTCCCGTAAAGACGATATGTCTGTTAACCCAACAAAAAATAAGAAGTTAACGAATACAAGATCATCTGGTAACGACGACGCTGTCAAGCTGGCACCACCAAAGATCTTTTCTCTAGAAGAAGCTCTTGAATTCATTGCTGATGACGAATTGGTTGAAATCACACCGGACAGCATTCGTCTTCGTAAGAAAATCCTAAGAGAAACAGAACGATTACGTGCCAATAAAAACAGTACCAAAACATCATAAATTATTTAAGCATAAAACTATATAGTTCTACAAAAATGCGAAGGTCATATATGACCTTCGCATTATATTTACTCAATATTCAATTTCATTTCATGCAATTCTCTCGTTTATCCTGTTAGATTTACAAAATAATAATGCTACATGTTACATACTACTCATACTATTGCAAATTACAACTACAAAGTCAGAATTATAAAACTACAGTTACATACTTCTATACTTCATTGCTACATTGTTACAGTTACATACTGCATACTACAAACTACATATTACAAAATTCATTGTTCAGTTACATATACTACATATATTACACATACTACATATACTACACATATTACATATTACTGTGAATCATATGAATTTGTTGCATGTACATACTGCTTTACAATAAATCTTTACTACATATTACATAACACTTACTTTGTTGCAAAACTTCGGGTTTACAATGCAATGGGGATGTTCACCATTTTACCCTTTTCAAACAATCTAACAATCATCTAAACTTAAGAATTGTGTTGCTAACTGATTCATATTCACAACATACTTATGAACTTCCATATATACGCTGTAGAGACCATATACAATTGCTACTTCAATCGTCACTTATATGTCTATCTAACGTACAGTCATTAAACGGCTTCTTTGCGCCTATTTAACCACAATATGTTGCTGATTGCCCCTCTACTATACTTCAGGGGCCTAATTAAACTGCTCGTATTGGTCCTACCGTCTGGAGCATTTTCACTTTACATCCACTCCCTTTTCGGTCAGATACATTAATCGTACGTACATTTATCCGTTTAAAAAGGTATTCCGGAAGTTACCTTTGTCTTATTATACACCCTATAGTCAGTTATTTCAATCTCTAATTTAACAGATTTCTTACACTATATTCATCCTGTCTAAAATATCTCTCAAATCGCCCAAATCGAAGCTATATTCTGTGTTACAGAACTGACAGGACATAACAATGGGCTTGCCTTCTTGAATCATATCTTTTATCTCATCGGATCCCACCGTGATTAAGGCTTTCTCAACCCTTTCCTTAGAGCAGTCACATTCAAATCTTGGATAGACTTTCTCATGAAATGTTAAAGACAGTCCTTCCATTACTCTACGCGCTATATCCTCACCATCGGCACCAGCATCCAACATAGCTGTCACGGACGGTAGTTTCTTAATATTGGCTTCAATCTTGTCAATAACCTCATCTTTGGCACCGGGCATCAACTGTAGAATAAAGCCCCCACTTTGTCTTACGGTATAGTCTTTATCCACAAGAACGCCTAAAGCTACTACCGAAGGCGTTTGCTCACTGCTTGCAAAGTAGTAGGTCAGATCTTCTGCAATCTCGCCACTGATAAGATCAATTTGTCCATTATAGGGTTCTTTCATCCCTATGTCTTTGATCACATTAAGAAAACCGGTTCCTAGAGCGCCGGATACATCCAGTTTACCGTTGGGCTTTAGTGGTAAGTCCACATCGGGTCGATTGACGTAGCCTTTTACAATAGCATCTGAATTTGCTGTAACTAAAACCCCGCCCAAAGGCCCATCGCCTTTAAATTGAAGGGTCAATAGATCTTTGTCCCCTTTCATCATACTGCCCATAATGGCGCCAGCGGTAAGGGTTCTTCCAAGGGCTGCAGTGGCTACAGGACTTGTCTTATGTAGACTTCTAGCTCTTTCTACCAGCTCTTTTGTTATGGCGACGTAGAGCCTTACTTGATGGTCCTTATCTGTCACTCTTACTATATAGTCTGACATCTTATTTCTCCTTCATGACTTCTTGTGCGACAAAATACATACGCTGGGTGGTTGACTTTAGATCCTCAAAAGTATTGTCATGATAGAGACCTAAAAGCTTTAAACCTGATGCTTCAAGGCACTTTATCACTTCCTGGGGATCATAGCCTCGCTCATGATGTACTTCTGTTGATTTTTCGTATAAACCGTCTTCGTTTTTTATAAAAACATTTACTTCATATTCATTAATGGCTTCATCTTCGTAGTAATAGTTTTCCCAAATATAAGCATAGTCTTCATGATTTTCAGCATACGTCTTGTTCCCTAGTACCTCTTTGAACTTGTAGACGGTGTTCATGTCAAATATAAAAAGGCCGCCGGGGTTTAAAAAAAGATTTACTTTTTCAAAAGTTTTTTCCAAATCTTCATCAAAGGTAATATAATTGAGCGCATCACCTACTGAAATCACTGCATCTACCGTTCCAAAAAGATCCAGTTCGCTCATATCCTGATTCAGATACATAACCTCCAGATTATCTTCCTTAGCCTTATCTCTAGCAATGGCCAACATATCTTCAGAAAGATCTACACCAATCATTTCATAACCCTTCTTGGCCATCAAATTGGTCATAGACCCCGTCCCACAACCCAGGTCCAAGATGAGCTCCGGTTTAAGTTTGAATTTCTCAAATATAGATTCTATATATGTAAGCCACACCTCATAAGGTAGCTCATTAAGTGCACTATCATAAATCATGGCAAATTGTTCATAGGAAGCCAATGCCTTCACCCTCTTTCTATTTTTTATGACTGAATCCTTACTTTTTCATTTTCCATTATAACTGGCCAATCCTTAACGCTTTTGGCATAGGTTTTTCCAAACAGAAGCAGTACCATGGTCACACCAAAAATCTCAGCAATCAGAAAAGCAAACCACACAGCACGAAGACCTCCAAATTCTCCAAGGATATAAGCGGCAGGCAATAGAATAACCAATTGCCTTATCATGGATATGTAGAGGCTATAATGGGCCTTACCCAATCCCTGAAAGGCTGTACTGAGTATAACGCTGACACCTAACAAGGGGAACATTAGACTAATTGTTCTAAATGCCGGTACCCCAAGTTCAAGCATCCTTGCATTGGCGTTGTAAAGTCCCAAAAGTGATGTGGGAAAGATTTGAAAGATCAGCAAACAAAAAATCATAAAGCTTACAGCCACCATGGTACTGAACTTAATAGCAGCAAGAAGGCGTTCTTTGTTTTTTGCACCAAAGTTATAACCTATAATTGGCATGGTCCCTGTTGAAAGCCCAAAAATCGGCATAAATACTAAGGATTGCAATCTGAAATAGGAACCCATTACATCAATAGCCAGATCACCGTATTTTGATAAAATCAAGTTAAAACCGGTAAGCATAATAGATCCTAAACCTTGCATAATGGATACCGGTATCCCAACTACAAGAATTTGCTTAACAATCGATAGCTTTAACTTAAAATTTCTAGGGTCGGGTTTAATGATGTTGTTACCAAATAGCAAAATCGACCAAACAAATATCATGGATATAATCTGAGCTACGACGGTTGCAATGGCTGCTCCTTCAATACCCATAGCCGGTACACCAAATAGACCGAATATCAAAATCGGATCTAGTATAATGTTCAGTACTGCTCCAATGAGCATGGCGATCATCGGTTTGATCATTTCACCTGTTCCTTGAAGCACGCTCATACCGACTTGCCCCAGTATTCTGCCAAAAGCAAACATCATGATAATCTTTGTATACGATGTGGCATAATCGATGACCATTGTGTTGTCTGTAAAGAGTACAAAAAAATCTCTGGCAAACAGTGTACCCAGTATTGCTACAATACTGTACACAAAAACACCAACGACAACACCATGTTCTGCTATCAAAACAGCCGTCTTATGATCTTTTTCCCCGAGTTTTCTTGATATGTTTGAGTTCATGCCCACGCCTAATCCTACAAACACCGCTATAACGATGAGTTGCAAGGGGAAGGCTAAGGATATGGCCGTTAAGGCATCGTTGTTGGTATCACTGATTCTGGAGACAAAAATGCTATCCACCACATTATACATAGCTTGTACCATCATGGCAAAAATAGCCGGTAAGGACATGCTGATAATAAGTTTAGGTATGGGTACTATGCCCATTTTGTTCTTTTCCATTGCTGTGCCTCCACTTTCTAAAATGCTCGTTTTGCTTTATGCTTCTATTTTGATTTCAATTGTTTCTGAGATACCCAAGGCATATAGGTAAATAGCTTTTACCCGCTTACCTGTGCCTTGTTCCAAGGCTTTTTTGTAATAACGCATTTGTGTGCTGTATCTTTTTTTCAATGTATCTATGGCACCCTCTGATATATGATCTGTTTTGTAATCCACAATCACAAGGCCTTCCTCTTCTTCAAAGAACAAATCGATAACACCTTGAACCATCCTATAATCTGATGTGACTACCCCTGCTTCAAGTTCCGGTTCAAGCCCCATGACAAATGGCTTTTCTTTAATCAACTGTCCTTTTGAAGCCGCGATTTTTGCCCGCTTTCCTATGTCTGAATCTAAGAAAGCCTTAATCGACCTAGGAAGAATACTTTTAGCTTCACGATCTGTTATTATTTGCTTTTGACACAGCTCTTTTATCCTATCTGCTATGGAATTTTCCTCCATTTGAGATAAGAAATCAAGATGATACATGACTTTGTGATAGGCTTGTCCCCGCTGGGCCCCTGTCATCGGTTGCTCTCCTGCAATAAAAACCGGTCGTATGGATGTTTTTTCCCGGGTGGGTAGCTTTGTATAGCTTTCTTCTTCAAGCCGCTTGATTTCTGATACGGATTGGCTAATATCCATCTTGGTCAAGGTATCATAAGTATATGTCCAAGCCATTTTTGACTCAAAATCAAGATCCAACTTGGCTTTTTTCTCTTGATCCTCTGGAGTCAAGGCTTTTAAGATGGAAGGGTTACTTTCATAATCCAAGTATGTCTTTTGATATATGGTTAGACTCGGCTCTATGGATTGAAGGGCGACTTTTCCTGAGTACTCAAGGCCCGTATTGGCATACAACTCTTTAGCCTGACTATGGCGCATCAGTGCCAACATAATCCAATCCAAATAATTCTGACAACTTTTAACCGTTAGAGTGCCAAGGTGAATGCTTTCAATACTTAGAGCCCTTGACCATTTTTCAATCTGTTTATCCATATTTTTTGCTGAGCCAATGAGGATTAGTTTTTCTCGTGCTCTAGTTAAAGCTACATATAGGATTCTAAGCTCTTCTGATTTTAATTCCTGATCCATTTTTGACTTAAGAACTTCTTTGATGGGTGACTGTATTTTAATCCGTTCCTTAGAAAGAATTGTATCTGTTCCAAAGCCAAAATCCTGATGGATGAGCACCGATTGTCGGATGTCATTTTTATTAAAAAGCTTACTAAGGGCTGGAAGAATAACCACCGGATACTCGAGCCCTTTACTTCCATGAATACTCATAATGGTCACTTGATTGCCCTGTTCATCATGAAGCAATGCTTCACCTTGATCGATGCTATGCTTTTTCATATGTTCCATATACCTTAAGAAGTTAAAAAGGCCTTTGAAGCTTATCTGTTCGTACCTATGGACTTGATCTAAAAACATGTCCAGATTGGCTTGGCGCTTAGGTCCTCCAAGCATCATAGAAACATAATCATAATAACCCGTGTCCTCAAAAATCTGCTGTACCAAGCCGTATAAACTTAAGCTATTTTTCACTTGGCGCCAATGCTGTAGTACTAGTTGAAATTTGACTACTTTTTCATCTAAGGGTGTGTTCCCAATTATGCTATTATAATATAGTGTCAAGGCGCTGTGAAAATCTACTTCCGGATCTGTCAGTCTTATTGTGACCAGTTCATCACCCGTAAACCCAAACATAGGTGCACGCAAGACTGCAAGCAAAGGTATATCTTGCTTAGGATTATCAATAATTCTAAGCAAATTGAGTAACGTTTTTATCTCGATGGTCTCAAAGTATCCAGTAGCCAACCGACTGGCCACAGGTATACCGAAGCTTGCAAATGTCTCTACGAAAGCTTCTGACCAACCTGTCATGGTCCGCATGAGTATAACAATATCTTTATATGCCAGACGTCGCTCTGTCTTTTCTTGACCATCATAGATCATCATAGGTGGATCTAAGGCCATAAGGCGTTGTATCTCAACGGCGACTGCCTGTGCTTCAATCTGTCTGGTTGTAAGCCCCCTAAACCCTTCACGTTCAATTAATAGAACTTCTGTATCGTAGACATCTGATTCTATTCGATAGTCCGCACCTAGATTCAAGGCTGCAGATGCATCATAGTGGACATCTCCTATTTTCTTGGACATCAATTGTGTAAAGAGGTAATTGGTCATGTCCAGAATCTGTTTTCGACTTCTAAAATTCTGATGCAATTCAATTTTTTGATAATGACTTTCTTCGGTTGTATAGGTATCGTATTTTTCTGAGAATAACTCCGGCTTAGCCAAGCGAAATTTATATATACTTTGCTTCATATCCCCTACCATAAAGATATTAGGCTTTCCCTCTGTTATTCGTGATACGTTCTGAATTAAGGTTTCTTGAACTAAGTTGCTGTCTTGGTATTCATCCACCATAATCTCCACAAAACGGTCTGCATAGATCTTGGCCACCTCTGTTGATATACCTTTATCATCCAATAATATATTCAGAGCAAAATGTTCGATGTCATTAAAGTCTATCATGTTCTTATCGGCTTTTTTTTCTTGGTAGGCTTCTGAAAATACTTGAATGATGGCGGCCAGTGTTTTCATATGACCATGACTGATCGCCGTCATCTTTAAGAAAGTCTCATCATAATCAAAGCCATATTGGTTTTGCATGGTTTTAAGCTGGTCTTTGATACGGCCAATCAGAGCTTTAACCGGCTCACACACTTCCGGTTCTGTTCCTCTTTTGGCAGACTTGGCTCTTGGATAGTCCAGATTGTTTAATATCTCAAAAACAAACCTCCTATTGTCTTTAACGGACTCAAGATCCCTTAGATAGGTATCATAGATCGTAAGGGTTTCCATCATTGGCTTAAGACGTATATCTGTTTCTATAATCTCCGCCGCTTCCCTAGACAAAAGTTTAAGGTCATTGATTTGTTCAAATATTTCTTCCATCATATAAGTGATATAGGGCGATTCGTACCATTGGTCCAAGTTTCTTATATCTAATAAGTCTATGCTGTTTTCCAACCATTTTTCCGGCATTGGGTGACTTCGACTGAGCTTATATACAGATAGAACTAAGGCTTCAACCGCCTTATCGCTTTTCCCCGGTGCATAACTTTCAATGAAATCCAGATAATTTGTATCACCTTCTGTATAAAACGTCTCTATAACTTCTCCTAGGACTTCATTTTGCATGAGTGTGAGCTCTATCTCATCTCCTATCTTAAAACTAGGGTCCAGGTTAATCTTGTAAAAATAGTTTTTGATGACCTGCAGGCAAAAGGCATGCAAAGTCATAATATTGGCTGAGGGCAATAGCGTAAGCTGCTGCTGCAAATATAGATTCGTCGGATCATCTTCAATCGCACTGTAAAGTGCATTACCGACTCTTTCTCGCATCTCCGATGCAGCTGCGTTGGTAAAAGTCACCACAAGTAAGCTGTCAATTGAAACAGGTTCTGTCTTATCTGTAATCATGCGGATGATGCGTTCAACTAAGACGGCTGTTTTTCCCGAACCGGCTGCTGCTGAAACCAGTAGATTTCTTCCATGGGTCGTAATGACTTTGCTTTGTTGCTCTGTAAATCTTACTTCACTCATACTGCACCCCACTTTCTCTGTCTATTTTAGCTGAAAACCTTAGATTATGCCATAGATAAACAGCTATTTCATAGAAAATATTCCCTCATGTTTACAGACATCCATCAGAAAGGTATAATGAATGTGTATGTGTCAACTAGAATGATCTATGATAGGAGAACCCTTCTCATGAATAAAACCAAAATAATATGTACCTTGGGTCCCGCCAGTGACAACAAGGAAACACTAATAGCACTGGTAAATAACGGATTAAATGTGGCACGCCTTAACTTGTCCCATGGTAATCAGGAATATCTTTTAAAGAATATTAATCTGATTAAGGAAGTACGAGAGGAACTGAACCTTCCCATTGCAATTCTTATGGATACCCGTGGGCCTGAGATTCGCACCAAGACTTTTGTAGACGGTGGTGTTGATTTGTTTGCTGGTGAAGAGATCCGTCTGTGTCTTGGTGACTTTGAAGGAACGGCTGAAAGGTTCTGCATTACTTATGATAATCTCTATAAAGATGTCAAAATTGGCAGCAGCATATTAATAGATGATGGACTTATTGATGTCGAAGTTACCGGAATTGAAGATACTGACATAATCTGTGTTGTCAAAAACGGTGGCAGGGTTAAAAATAGAAAAGGGATTAATGTACCCGGCGTAGATGTAAAGCTTCCCGCTCTGACTGAAGCTGACGTAAATGATATTATTTTTGGTATAAAAGAAGGTATCGACTACTTAGCAGCTTCCTTCATTCGTACCAAACGAGATGTGGAAGAAATTCGTACTTTACTAGATCAAAATGGTGGTGAGCACGTTCATATCATCGCAAAAATCGAAAGCCAAACCGGTGTGGATAATATCGATGAAATCATAGAAGTATCTAATGGTGTCATGGTTGCAAGAGGCGACCTAGGCGTAGAAACACCTGCCGAATACATCCCACAGATTCAAAAGAAAATCATTCATAAATGTAACGCTGCAGGTATACCTGTTATAACCGCAACACAGATGCTGGACTCCATGATTGTCAATCCAAGACCAACCCGAGCAGAAGTCTCAGATGTTGCCAATGCCATCTTAGATGGTACGGATGTCATCATGCTATCTGGTGAAACTGCTGCTGGTTCCTACCCTGTTGAAGCTATTAGAATCATGCGAAAAATTGCAGAAGCTTCCGAGGAAACTGCAGACTATGAAGCTGTATACAAGAGAATCACAGAGGTTCTTGATAAAAGTGTGACTAATGCCGTCAGCTATGCTACCTGTACCACCGCTATGAATCTAAATGCAGCGGCTATTATTTGCCCTACTTATAGCGGCAAAACTGCACGACTCATTTCCATGTTCCGACCGGAAGCACCGATTATAGCACCTACCATCAATCCTATTACACAACGTCAATTAAATATGTTATGGGGTGTAGTACCTATTATTATGAAGGCTGAAAATTCTTCTGACATCTTATTCTATAAATCCATAGAACATGCTAAAAATTTAGGTTTTGCCAAAAATGGCGATACCGTTGTCATTACTGCAGGTATACCGCTTAATACAAAAGGTAATACCAACTTAATGAAAGTCATGGAAGTGGAATAACTTTTTGAATTAAAATAATTAAAGTTGGCTTATGAATCTTCCGATATTACCTATGGACACTATTGTTTTTTTATCCTACAGAGGTGATTTGATGAAGATACAAAGTTCGGGTATCGAGATGTATGCCCATTCTAAACGTAAAGAACAAGCTACTCTACAATTAACCAAGCTTGATGATGAGAAGCAAACAACGACCCTACCCTTTAAAGATACTTTTAAAGATCTTCTCGACCTCCAACATCCTCAGAAAACAAAAGAGGTAAATGGAGCGTCAAATATTGGTAGTACTAAAGTCTATGAAATCAGTGAAGAAGACTACCAAAAAGTGTTGCTCCTTGAAAAACTTCTTAGTTTTCTTACCGGAAAAGACATTAAGTTCACTCTGCCAAAAAAAGTAGAGTTAACAGAGTCAAATGGTAACACACTTGCTAAAAATGGTGGTAATCACTTGGGTGAAGCACCAAAGCCTTATTACAGAAAAAAAGTCAGCTATGATATGTCTCAATCCATGACTTTTAAAGCAGCCGGTACCGTAAAGACATCCGATGGTCGAACCATTGATTTTTCTATCCAATTACAACGTCATGAATCCTTTCAATTCAGAAGCGAGACGTTGCTTTCAAAAGATGGGAAGGTTGTTGATCCTCTTGTTATTAATTATGACGGTCCTTCATCTAAGTTAACTCAATCAAAATATGCTTTTGACTTGGACTTTGACGGTACGGATGACCAGATTTCCTTTTTGCAAAAAGGCAGTGGCTTCTTAGCTATTGATTTAAATGATAACGGTAAAATTGATGACGGTCGTGAATTATTTGGACCCTCATCTGGCAACGGATTCAAAGATCTTGCCCTTCATGATGAAGATCAAAATGGTTGGATTGATGAAAATGACTCCGTTTTTTCCAAGTTACGTATATGGAATAAAAATGAACAAGGACAAGATGTTTTGCTTGGACTTGGCGAAGTTGGTGTAGGTGCCATCTACCTTGGGCATGTGGCTACTGACTTTTCCCTTGGTAACAGTCCTTTGTCACCGGATGGTTACATACGGCAAACCGGTATTTTCCTAAAAGAAAATGGACAAGCCGGTACGGTGCACCATATTGATTTAACACTCTAAAAATTATAATCATAATTACAAAGGCTTTTTGCAGATTCAGTGCCTCACGGACTGACTGTGCAAAAAGCCTTTCGTATGTAAATATGTCTTTATATTTAAGCGCTAACTTCTTTTTTTGATCATCTTAAGTCTTGTGAATTCTTCCCGTTCTTTTTCCTCAAGGGCATTTACGATGTTTTTTGTTACCGATTCATACCTGGGAATCATAATGTTTTTTAAGGCATTGGACCTTTTTTGTGTTTTTTTGATATTAGAGGCCAATCTATAGATGGCGTTCTCCACCTCTGCCAGTTGTACCGTCAGATTCTTCACCTTAACGAACATTGAGAATGCTTCATCAAGAGACGAATTGGTTCTGGCAAAGCCGTATTGAGGCTCCAATTCTGTTGACAACTCCTTGATTACCGGCATTTCTACACCCATAATCGAACGTACTTTGATCTCTATACCGTCTTCTTCTTCAATGGCCTCACCAATCTGTTCCACAGTATTAATACCGATGGTGAGGTTGGCTTCTTGAAGTGCAGCGTAAGCGTTGGCAAAGGTACTACTGATGACACTCTGAATCTCTCTAGCTTCATCAATTAAGAGCATAACTTCCCGTACAAGGATATTTCTTTTCTGTTCTAAAAGATCATAACCTTGCCTTGATAGAGATAGTGTATTCTTAGCCAGTATTAAATTACCTTTGGTTGGAAATAATGTACTATCCATAACGACTCACTTCCTTATTCTGTCGTAGCTTTATAATACTTGTTTAAGATGATATCATCCAGCCTGGTCAATTCTTCCTTAGGTAGCATACCAAGTAAACGCCATCCAATATCTAGAGTTGCTTCCATAACCCGGTTTTCATCGAATTTTTGTGCTACGAATCCGGTTTCAAAAGCCCGACCAAAAGCCATATACTTCTGATCGATTTCTGTCAGTTCATCCTCACCGATTACCGAAGCTAAGGCTTTAACCTCTTGAACCCTTGCATAGGATGCAAAAAGCTGATTCGCCACTTGAGGATGATCGGCTCTGGTATAACCTTCACCTATACCATCTTTCATCAGTCTTGATAAAGAAGGTAGCACAATAATCGGTGGGTAAATACCTTTCTGATGTAGACTTCGGTCCAGTACCACCTGACCTTCTGTAATATAACCGGTCAAGTCCGGTATAGGATGAGTAATATCATCATTGGGCATGGTCAATATCGGCACTTGTGTAATAGAACCTTTCCTGTCTTTTAGCATACCTGCGCGTTCATAAAGAGAGGCTAGGTCACTATACATATACCCTGGGAAACCTTTTCTACTTGGAATCTCACCTTTAGATGAGGAAATCTCCCTAAGGGCTTCACAATAAGATGTCATATCCGTTAGAATCACAAGTACATGCATATTATGCTCAAATGCAAGGTACTCTGCTGCTGTTAATGCACATCTTGGTGTTACAATTCTCTCAACAACCGGATCGTTGGCCAGATTCATAAAGGTCACAACTTTCTCCATAACACCGCTACTGGTAAAGCTCTGGGTGAAATAGTCCGCTACGTCATTTTTGACGCCCATGGCCGCAAATACGATGGCAAAGTTATCCTCATCCTCATTTTCTGCTGAGAGTTGTGCTTGGTTAACGATTTGCACAGCCAGTGCATCATGTGGTAATCCATTGCCGGAAAAAACTGGTAATTTCTGACCACGAATCAAAGTGGTTAAACCATCAATGGCAGAAATACCTGTCTGAATATAATTTCTTGGGTATTTTCTTGCTATGGGATTAATGGGATCGCCATTAATATCCCACCGTACATCTGCAAGGAGATTTCCCAAACCATCTATAGGTTTACCTAGACCGTTCATCTTTCTGCCTAGAATCTCTTTGGACAAGGGTATTTTAAGAGGTTTGCCTGTAAATCTTGTTCTTGTATTGGAGCTGGACATACCTGTCGTACCTTCAAAAACCTGTACAATAGCCACATCTTCAAGTAACTCAATAACACGACCTAACCTTACCTCGCCACTATCCATGGTGATTTCTACCATTTCTTCAAAAAAAGCATCTTTTACGTCTTCTAGGATTATAATGGATCCAGTTATATCTCTTAAACCTAAGTATTCTATACTCATCCGTTCTTCACCCTTTCAAAGCTTTTATAACTCTCACGTAGTGTTGAAAATATTTTGTCGACACGGGCAAAAATCGGCTCAAAGGCATCCAAATTCTCATTACCTACCGTGTATTTGATTTTTATCAGTTCTTCATAGATACCTGTTTTGCGCATCTGGGAAACCGGTATACCAAATTCTAATAATTCCTTGGATTTCTCATAGGCATAAAGTGTAACGCGCATCATTTCCTTTTGCTTGCCTAAGGGTACATAGGTATCCACATCATGAAAAGCATTTTGTTGTAAAAAGCCAAGCCTTAATACGGAGCATATCTCAAGGATTAATTTTTGCTCCTCCGGCAGTATGTCGGCGCCAATCAATTTAACAATATCCATCAATTTACTTTCTTCTTGTAACAAGGCCATGACTTCCTGACGTATGGTCAAAAAGTCTTCCGAAACATTTTCTTGATACCAAGGTGCCATCCCTGTCATATATTCACTATACGAATTCAACCAATGTATGGCCGGATAGTGTCTTGAATACGCCAGTTGACGATCAAGGGCCCAAAAACATCGGATAAAACGTTTGGTGTTTTGGGTGACCGGCTCCGAGAAGTCCCCGCCTTGTGGTGAAACCGCACCGATGATGCTTACAGAACCTTCTTGACCGTTTAGGGTCTCTACGTATCCGGCACGCTCATAAAACTGTGAAAGCCTGGAGGGAAGATAAGATGGAAAGCCCTCTTCTGCCGGCATTTCCTCAAGTCGTCCCGAGATTTCTCTAAGTGCCTCTGCCCATCTAGATGTCGAATCCGCCATAATGGCAACATGATAACCCATGTCTCTATAATATTCAGCTATTGTAATACCCGTGTATATCGATGCTTCACGAGCAGCAACAGGCATATTAGATGTATTCGCTATAAGTATGGTTCTTTCCATTAATGGTTTTCCTGATTTTGGATCTATAAGCTTAGGGAAGTCTTCTAACACTTCCGTGATCTCATTACCACGCTCGCCACAACCAATATAAACAATGATATCTGCATCGCTCCATTTTGCCAATTGGTGTTGGGTCATGGTTTTACCAGTACCAAATCCACCGGGTATGGCTGCCGCACCGCCTTTGGCTATGGGGAAAAGACTATCTATAATACGTTGACCCGTTATGAGTGGCTTAGATAATGGTTTACGCGCATTAAAGGGTCTTGGCTGTCTAACCGGCCACTTTTGATAAAGCTTTAATTCAATAATATCCTCATATTGGTCCATGATTTTTACAACAGTTTGATCAATAGTATACTGACCTGGTTCTACAACTTCTATAACTTTACCTGATTGATGGGGGCCAAGCATAACTTTATGCATAACAAGCTCAGTCTCTTGAACCAAGGCATAAGTATCACCGCTTTTTAGCGCATCCCCTACTTTAACCGGCAACTCAACGTGCCATTTCGTATTACGATCAAGTGCTACCACATCCAGTCCACGACCAATAAATGCACCTGATTTCTCATTTATAGTCGTTAAGGGTCTTTGTATACCGTCAAAAACACCACCTACAATGCCCGGTCCAAGTTCCAGAGACATGGGCTCTCCAGTCGCATAAACAGGTTCTCCAACCCTAAGACCGGTTGTTGACTCATAGACTTGAGCAATAACATCTTGTCCTTCAATATTAATAACTTCACCAATAAGTTTCAGGTGTCCTACAAATATCATTTCAAGCATTTGATATTTTTTACTGCCTCTAATGGTAATAACCGGTCCATTGATACCGGCAATTCTACCTTGTTCAATCATGTTATGACACCCCCTTTATCCCACTTCTAAATTACATTTATGCAAGAAATCTTCCCGCAAATCTTCCAATGCATTCGCAAAAGAATAATCTACAACCTTTTGGCTGGTCCTGTTGTATATTTTACATCCTCCGACCAGATTAACTTGTTTTGATTCTAGAACCACCTTTAGTCCTGTCGTTGCACTAACCTGATCTTTAATAGCATGATCACTGTAATTCAGACATACTTCCAAATTACCCACACCAAGAACACGTCTTCCTTCTTCAATCAGACTTATTAAATATGGCATATAAGCCTCTGTTTTTGTAAAAGCTTGTAGACGTGCCACTGATTCATTAAAAATCTCATCTACCAATTCCAAACGTTTATGTAACAACCGTGTTCTATTATCTAAAAGTGTTTTAGACATCAGCTCATTTTTTTCTTTATCAATCTTGAGAAGCGCTGATTGTATTTTCTCATACGCTTGGGTCAGTAAGGCAAGCTCCTTTGCCTCATAAGCTTTCTTTTCTCGTTCTTCAACCTCTTTTAGCATCATACTACGCTCTTCACCGATATCTGTCATAATATCATTAGAAAAGCGTGCAAGTTTTTCATCTACTTTACTCATCATATACCACCTTATATCTTAAGTCCGAGAGCATCACGTACATAACGGGTTATTGAATCTGATTTACGTTCAGAACCATGTCGATCAGGTATCTCAACAATTAGAGGGGTCTGATAGTTCAAACGCACATCATCAATCATTTCCGGTATGAGCAATGCAATCTTTTCGGTCATTAATACAATATCTACTTCAGGTCTTTTTAATACATCATTAAAAGCCTCAATGACTTCTTCTCTCGTATGCACGACTACACCTGATACCCCTGCTAGACGCATACCGGTTTTTGTATCGATATTATCACTAATTAAGAACATCTTCATAACAAGCACCTCCTAGAGTTAAACAAAGAAGCTATGCTTCGTTTTGCGAAGCAAATTGGTCACGGCGTGAAAAACTTCCTTAATTTCCAAGAATCATAATGGATATAATCAAGCCATAGATTGCAATACCTTCTGCTAGCCCAACAAATATTACTGTTTTACCGAGTAACTTAGGGTCTTCAGAGATTGCTCCAATAGCTGCTGATCCGGATATGGCAACCGCGATACCTGCACCAATAGATGCAAGCCCCGTGGATAGTGCTGCCGCAATAAACTTAAGACCTTCTTGTGATGCAACAGCTACTGCGAGATCCTCTGTAGCAGCCAATGACTCAGGTCCACTAAAAATAAAAACTGTTGCGCCAATCATTAATACAAAAAAAGTAGTAAGATTAAGACCGATATATGCTTTTGCATGAGACTGTTTGATGTTTCTTCTTATGCTCCATATACCTACACCTACTGTTGATAATACCAATACTAATGCCGTCGTTAAAATAAAACTCATCTTGATTCCTCCATTTTTCAATCCCGCTCGTTGCGATTATTTTATGACTTTTTTATGGTAAATGGTTTAAACTCTGTTCCTTCGCCTTCAAAAAAACGACTAAATAACTCATAGTACTCAAGTCTGATGCCCTGTATGCCGACAATTAAGCCTTCAAGTACTAGAATCAGTATATTCCCGAAAATCATCACCAGAACACCATTGATGGAATTCTCCGTCTTTGAAACCATTTCGGATAAAATCTTAAACACTAGGAAAAAACCGACATGATTTAATGCAAAAGCACCTACACGCATAAATGAAATGGTATTGCTCAAAAATGCCAACAGTGTTTCTACAAGTTCAAATAAGGCCTCAATAATGTAACTGCCTTTATCTTCCGGGAAGATATGCTCTTTCTTTTGAATCCAGTTGTCCAAGGGATGCGCCAGAAATATTAAAATTAATGGTGCTACCACAAACAGTAAAACAACGATGGGGTGAACCTCCACTTTTAAGACGATGGATAAGGTTATTCCCAGTACCGCTAGATAAAATACTAAGCCTGACACACCGTTTCGATCAAAAAGCATCTTAGCTATGTTTTTCTGTTTATAGGCATTACGAATGTTAATGAGCATTACGATCAGGATTAATACGACACCTAAAATAATAGCACTCCCTAGCATTTCCATCATATTCTCCATGCTGTTAATGGGTGTGTAATTGAATGTACTACTTAATAGATGCTCATCCCCAAAGAAGGACCCGTAAATAAAACCAAAAAATACAGAAGCACCACCTAAGTAAATCATAATCTGTCCCAAACCATTTTGATATTTGCGGTAGAGCATATATCCAAAAAGACTGATGACCAAACCTTGTCCCACATCCCCAAACATACCTCCAAACATAAGCATATAGGTTATGGCCACAAACACAGTCGGATCAAACTCATTGTATGAAGGGGTACCATACATCTTAACAACCGGTTCAAAAGGTTTGAAAAACCAATTATTTCGAAGTTTGGTTGGTGGCTTTGCGTTCTTATTCGTTTCATCATCCTCAAAAACACATGTTACACTAGGAAAAGAATCCATCTTTTCTTTAAATGAGGAAAGCTCACTTTCTGCTACCCAACCTGTCATGTAAAAAGCATCTTTAGACCTTACTGCCATAGCTCTTACATCAAATGTTCCGTTTAGCTGAGCTACATATGTATATAACTCTTGAATCCGTTTAATGTGCTTTTGTATATACGCTTTTGATTGTTGTTCTAATTCTTCAACGCGTTGCGTCAGTTCTTCTATCTCTTCGTTTAGTTTTTCAAGGGTCTGTTTCGGATAGCCTTTGATGTCGTTTGATAATCGAATCCTGGTAAAATACAAGGATGCAAAAAGACTGTCAATATTGAACTTTTTCGTTCTCGGTGTGAAGTAGAACAAGTAAACCAGTTTGTCCGTTCTTGAGACCTCAAAAGCAATAACATCCATCGCTTCAATATAATCCTGAAGTTTTTCAAAGTTGTCTATGGCCATAGATCCGAACCTGAACTTCATGTAATCAAAATCAAACAGTTCATTGACCTTAATATCCAGATTCTTTATAGGAAGGATTTGATTTCTAAGTTGTATCTTGTACTCTAAATCTTCCTTTAGAGAATTACTGATATGTTTAATTGTTTCTATCTGTCTTTCATAGCCTTCAATCTCCGGTTCTAGCATATGTACCGGCATGATACCCACTGGTGCTGCATCGTCATATTCAAAAACAACATCTGCTACCTCACCCAGTTTATTCACTTTTTCTTCAAGCTTCTGGTAGGGGTTCTCATCATCAAATCTAAACAACCCCTTTACCGAATGGAGAATGTTATAAGCATTTTCCAATTGGATTTCATGTGGTATGAAGCTTTGAATCACGAATGTATCAAATGATTTAAGCGGTCCGACTATGTTTACAAAATGCATTTTCTCAATCATAATTCCCCACTCCCTTACTCTGTCGTGCCAAGTATGTCTCAACTTTTTTCGGATCAACTTTATATCTAACACCTTCAATAATGGTTGTCAAATTCAAAATCTCAATCTCTTTGATAAAAATATAACCGATAATCGGTGCGATTGTAAACGGTAATAGGCGCATCTGTCTTAATTGCTTGTTGCCATAATATTTGTTAAAGCTATTGTCCCAATGACCACTATCAAAGTCAACAATATCTCCATAAGGCCCTGTTTTTAGAAGTTTTAAGACCGCTTCTCCGGTGTCTGCCTCTACCAGTTTAATAATATCCTGTTTTTTTAATTTATGCCCGTTCGGTATGATATAACTGTAAATAATTTCTTTTCTAAGGTTATAAAATTCTTTGCTTCTATAAATCCACATCATATTTCTAAAATCTGCATCCAGGCCAAAACTCATATGCATAAGCTCATAGTCTTTTCCGGACATTTTCTTATGAATCTGGTCATGGACCTGATTGTAATAATAGAGGTCCAGTGCCATCTCTGCTGCAAAGAGATTGATCTTATTGTCTTCTAAAAGCAAAGGTGACAAAATCTTATAAAAATTAGTATGGGCTAAGGTATCTATAAGTTCACGAATGGTATTGGCTTTTAGTGCTGTATTAAAGTCAATGTTACTATAATGACTGATAAACAAGGTCTTTCGATCTATTTTATCCAAAGGCTTACCCATTTGGAGGGCACGAAGCATTTTTTTAAGATCTTCAATTTCTTGTTTTCGGTATACGAACCTATAGATAGATTTTTCTTTACCTTTTAAGTATTTTGCAATCTTAAGGGCATCTTTAATCAATGCACGGTTTAACATGATCTCTAACTGCCCACGATGAATGTCTTGATTGTCCATATCCTCAAAATTCTGCTTATAGTACGTGTTGTTTTTCAGATAATTTGCTATTTCCTTAACAGACTGTAATCTAAGTAAATTAACAAAGTCCTCGTCTTTAAGCATTTTCCCTTGCATGGCCCTAATTTTAGTTGTTAGATGTGCGTATTTAAAAGCATTTAACATAACTCTACCTACCTATTTAAGACTTGATTAACCAAATCCGTAACCCATACTTCTTTATGCTTTCTGATTTTTTCTTCTATGGTCTTCATTTTCAGATCACATTGGGATTCGACAGCTTTTCTTTCAGCCACACTGTCACTAAGTTCTTTTTTTCTTATTTGTTCTATTTTCGTTTCGGCTTCTTCAATAATTCGCTTTTCCATGGCTTGCATTTTTTCTTCATAACTCTTAATCAATGTCTCTTTTTCCTCTAAAGTATGATCCATTAAAGCTTGTGCTTTTTCCTCAATATCAATGATTCTCTTAATGACCTCTTCCATATTTGAAACCTCTTTTCATTAGACTGCTATTTCGGATTCCTCTTTCACATGGTTTTAAAAAATTGCCCTATAGTATAGTGTAACACTGAATTAATCCTGTTGACAATGGTTTTTCATCATTTCAAGATAATCCTTGTCTTTTTCTTGGTCCGTTCGTCTGTATTCAAAGTTAGGCATCTTATCATCAAATCGACATATGCCACTATATTTACAATAATCACACGCACTTTGTTCCCCTTTTTTATAGGGTTTGACTTCAATATTGCCATTTACGATTTCATTGCCTATTCTTTGGGTTTCATCTCGAACATAGCCACACAATGTGTCAAAATCCTCAAGTTCTAATACTTTTGAAGCCTTCGATAACTGACCGTCCTTATTCTTTGATACAGGAATCACTTTAGATGCCTTTACAAATAAATTGTCCAGTTTTTTTATCACATCCGAATCATTTAAGGCTACACCTTTTAACTGCATAGATTCTAGAAGACCATCTTCAACATGTGCTTCATTATAGTCTGCCAATGAAGCAATAAAAGGATCGTCAATCTTAAAATAAAATAAACCCGCCGGTATAACTTTCTTATCCGATGCCTTTTCCTGTACTTGAAGTGCGGCATTTAGATACACTAATAATTGTAATTGAAGCCCATGGTAAACATCGCCAAAATCCAGATCCTGACTGGAAGACTTATAATCAATAATCGTTATATAGGTATAGGTGTCATTCGAATAACTGTCGATCCGATCGATTGTACCTCTTAAGATCATTTTTCTATGGTTTTCCAATTCTAGATTTAAGCTGCTCACATCATAATCAGCGCCGTCAAAATGCCACTCAGTAAACTGTGGTCTAAAGTCACCTTGACTGATTTGATAGGCAATGGCCCATATGGACCGATTCAAGATTTTCTTTAGACGGTTCAATAAAAAGATGTTTCTATTGGAGTCAAAAAATACCCTTTGAGTCTCTTCTCCAACAAGGTCCATTACAAATTCTTCAATCCATTCTTTTCGCATTGTTTCCGAGACATCTGACCATGATAAGTGCCGCATCTGTACACGATTGGATATCAGCTCGATGACCTTATGAAATATTAAGCCCAACTGGGGCATGGTAATCTCATATGCTTCTCTTTCATGAGCTTTTAATCCATAAGTAACAAAGTGGGCAAAAGGACACTTGGAAAACTGTTCAAGCCGAGACACACTGTTTTTTAGGGTTTCTCCGTATAATCGATGACTATCTGACAAATGATCTTCTAACAAATGATCTTTGCGGCCTCTAAGTGCCATCTCTAGCCTAGATGACCACTCCGGCTCTTTTCTATACCAGGTTAATATGGATTCCACATCCATATCACCCTTTATATTAATGTCTTTGTCTTCTTGTAGCTTTTGTAATAACTGCTTAAATACCACACTTGGTCTATTGATGACAATCTTATCTTTATAGAGTTGATCGATATTATAATGTCTTACAAGAGGACATATCTTCTTGATCATATGAATCAAATGAGATGGTCTGCTTGCTTTTCCTTCTTCATTCATAAGGGTATAGCTTAAATATAGACTCTTACTTGTATTTAACAAGGCCATATAGATATAGAACTGTTCTCGGTAGAGGTTCTTAATGGTCGTTGGCGCTAATTTTATTCCTTTTTCCACCATCCATTCTCTTTCACGGTCTGTTAATAACCCTGAACCCTCTTTTAGCATAGGTACAACACCTTCGTTTAAGCCAATGGCAAAAATAGCTTTTTTACGCGGCATTCGACTTCTTGTTAGGTCTCCGATAATCACCTGATCCATCCTAGGCGGCACTAGACCGAGTTCAAGTTGTTCAATACCTGCTTCCATGAGATTATAGAACGTCCCATCATCTACCTTTTCTTCAGTGGACATCAAAGCCAATTGATCAAATAATGTCATTAACACTTTATAGACTTGGTTATAAGTCCTAGCTTCGTCATAGTGATAAGTTGACATATAATCGTCTGCCTTGTTCTGAATTTTTGATTCTACTTCGTGATGACGTAGTATCTCATAGATATGCAGTAAGTGATCTTTGACCCTTTGTTTTTTAGTATGTTTGACGGCCACAAAGGGTAGAATAATCATATCCCTTAAGTCATTGATGGCTGATAAAAGCTGTATGGCTTGTGGTGTTTCTTTTTTTCTGTGAATATCCGGGACTTTATAGACCCATTCTTTTGACCACGCTGACAGACCTCTGATACCGTAACGGATGACATAGTTTTCCAAATGGTCTAACAGATCCTGGTCATAGTCCACATAGTCTGATTTTAGATATTCAAAAATTGCCTCATAACTAAAATTGCTTTTAAACACTTTAATAATGGACATAACGAAGATTACCGCATCGTTGGATGCAAAAGGTTTTTTCTTGTCAAAATAGATGGGAATTCCGGCTTCCGGAAGCATTTCATTGATGAGGCGTTCATAACGATTTAGATCACCAGCTAAGACCCCTATATCGTTATAAGTATAGTCTTTTTCCATAACCAGCTTGAGTATGCTGTCTCTTATATAGGCCACTTCTTTTTTCATGGATGACGCATGGGCCAAATGCAACCCTTTTGGGCCCACCTCAAAGGCATCATATGGATACTGATAGAGATTTTCTCTTAAATGCTGGATGAAGTTCACATCACCTGCTGGTTCATCTATCCATGCTTCTTCTGTATAATCATGAATCCTTTGCTCATGAATCTTTTGTAGCAAGGCATGATAGGTATAATAACTCTCATAGTATAGATGGCTCTCGTCTAAGGGTTTTCCCTTAAGAACAGAAGCTTCACCGGTTAGGGTTAGGGTCAATTCCTTCGCGGTATACATAAGTTTTTCTATTAATAGATATTGTATCGGTGTAAAACCATAGAACCCGTCGATTATGATGGTAGCTTTTTTTAACCACTGACTCTCATGAGCAACCTCTACCAGACGTTCAAAAAGAGTTTCACCACTTAAATAATTAGCAAGCAATTGTTCTTTATATGTGTTATAAAGTTTTCCACAGTCTTTTAGTTTTAACTTTAGGATCTCCACATCGGTTTGATCTACGATACTTTCAAAGTCATATTCTGATATGCCATACCTTGAGAATTCTGACATCAAATCACGCAACTCATTTACATAGCCTTTTTTCTGAATATGCCTACTCAAAAAAGGGTAATCTGCTTTTGAGGTATCAATAATCTTACGAATCATCATGGTCTTTCCAACATCTGAGAGCAAAGCTTTACCCGCAACGCCGAGTTCGTCCACCATTCTATAAGAAAGCCTTCCAAAGCTTAGAACTTCTATATTGGTAATACAATGATTGGGATGGGCCCTTATCATCTCATGTTGAACATTCAGCGTGGCTTGTTCCGGTACAATGAGTAGAATGGTTTCATCCATCGGCAATGTAATGGAAGCCTCAATGATTTCTTTATATAATTTTTCCGTTTTGCCACTGCCTAGCTTATTCATAACGATTCGAACGCCCAAAATATATCACCCCAATCCGTTCTGTCATTTATCACAAAAAATCTCAATCATCGATATCTTCGTTAAACAAGAATGCTCTATATTATATTATAGAGCAATATCCAAAAATTTACCTCATAAAATATATACATTATTTTTTTCACAAAATTGTTTTTTTTAGTAACTTTCTACATGAGCGTTGCTGTGGAAGGGTTTTCATGGGACTTCTAATAAAAACAAAAAAAGATCTCTAAGCATTTTTAACGCTTAGAGATCTTTTGGACTTAATAAACTTAGGGTTCATCAACCTAAAGTTTGGTTTTTTTAATATCTTAGTTCTGAACAAGTGCTGGCGTATCAGCTGGTGCAAATAATAGATCTTTGAGCTCAGCATCCAATTTTAACACTGTAACTGAAAAACCAGCCATGTCTAAAGATGTCATATAGTTACCAACATAAGTCTTAGCTATACGAATGCCTTTTTCTGCCAATACTTCTGCTACTCTTAAGTTTGCAACATAAAGTTCCATGATTGGTGTTCCGCCTAAGCCATTTACCAATACAGCTACTTCATCGTCTTTATCAAGGCTTAAGTCTTCTAATACTTTACCAAGTAAATGGTCAACTGTATCGTTTGCAGAACGTAAAGTCTCTCTATGTGTGCCTGGCTCGCCATGGATACCCATACCGATTTCAACTTCATCATCCCCAAGAACGAAACTTGGTTTTCCAGCTGCCGGTACTGTACAAGTAGTAAGTGCCATACCCATTGATTTCACGTTAGCAATAACTTTTTCAGCTACACGCTTAACTTCTTGAAGGTCGCCACCTGCTTCAGCTTTTGCACCTGCAATCTTATGAATCAATACAGTTCCTGCTATACCTCTTCTACCTGTTGTCCAAGTACTATCTTCTACGGCTACGTCATCGTTGACAACGACATGTTCAACGGTGATGCCTTCTTCTGCTGCCATCTCTGCTGCCATTTCAAAGTTCATTACATCCCCAGTGTAATTTTTGACAACCAGTAAAACACCTTTTCCACCGTCTACCGCTTTAATTGCTTCATAGACTTGGTCTGGTGTAGGTGATGTAAATACTGCTCCGGCAACCGCACCATCTAACATACCTTTTCCAACAAAGCCACCATGTGAAGGCTCATGACCACTGCCCCCGCCACTAACCAAGGCAACTTTGGGTTGTGGTGCATTGGCTCTTACCAATACTTCAAAACCTTCTACTCTCTTTACGTAGCTTGGATGTGCTGCGATAATCCCTTTAAGCATTTCATCTACTACATTGTCTGGATTGTTGATAATTTTTTTCATTTTTCATCCTCCTTTTGATTAATGGTATCACTTTATATTATTAGCAAGAACTGTGCCAGCTAATAGTTGCCTGATTTTTTTTACTTCTTTTTGCTTTAAAACTTCTTCTACAATTTTTTCCTCGACATCCATTTTCCGAATAATCTCTTTGATTTTGGGTATGGATGGCCCACTCATGCTTAGTTCATCAATACCCATCTCAACCAGTAGCTTCGTCGCTAACGGATCACCAGCCATTTCGCCACAGACACCGACCCATTTTCCATACTTATGTGCCCCATCTATAACTGTTTTGATGGATCTTAGTACAGCCGGATTAAAATGATCATATAAGTGACTGATTCTTTGATTACCTCTATCTACCGCAAGGGTATATTGAACCAAATCATTGGTACCAATGCTAAAGAAATCCATCTCCTGTGCCAGTTCATCGGACATGATTACCGCAGCTGGGGTCTCTATCATGATGCCGACTTCAATGTTTTTGTCATAGGCTTGACCTTGACTCTCCAACAGGCTCTTGGCCTCTTTAATTAATGATTTTGCGGCTGTTACTTCTTCATACCCAATAATCATAGGTAACATAATGGCTAGTTTTCCATAAGCTGAAGCCCTAAGAATCGCTTTAATCTGTGTTAAGAATATATCTGTTCTCTCTAAGCATATACGAATGGCGCGCCAGCCTAAGAAGGGGTTTTCTTCTTTGCCTATATCCAAGTAACTTAAAGGTTTATCGCCGCCTATATCCATTGTTCTAATGACGCATAGATGACCCTCTGATCTTTCAACAACATAGCGATAGGCTTCAAACTGTTCTTCCTCTGTTGGCATTTTCTTTTTACCCATGAAAACAAATTCAGTTCTAAAAAGTCCAACACCTTTTCCGCCATATTTTAGAGCATCATCAATGTCCTTGGGGTTTCCGATATTGGTCGCCAAAGTAATTTCCTGCCCGGTCACAGTGACTGCCGGAAGGTCTTTCAGACTCAGATAGTATATGCGTTTCTCTTCTTCTATCTTCAAAGCTTCCTCATACTTCTTAACTGTTTCTTCATCCGGATGCATGAACAGTTTGCCTTCATAACCATCAACAATGGCTATTTCATCATTCTTCAGTTTGCTGACCGCTTCGCCAATACCTACGATAGTAACAATACCTTTTGACTTGGCGATAATGACCGAATGAGAAGTCGCACTGCCACTACCCATCACAATGCCAACGACTTGGTCAGAGGATAGGTTGGCAATTATCGATGGTTCAATGTCTTCGCCACATAATATAATGTTTTGTCCATCCAATTTGGCATCAGGAATCCCAAGCAGCAACCGTACGATTCTTTTTCCCACATCTTTAACATCTGCTGCACGTTCTCTAATATATGGATCATCTAAGCTTCCCAAAATGGCTGCCACTTCATCTGATGCTCTTAAAGTAGCCTCAGGCGCTGATAGACCATCCTCAATATACCGATCAATTGTATCTTGCAACATCGGATCATGCATCATGAGCACATGTGCTTCCATAATGGCAATCTGGTCCTTATTGGTACTAATTCTTGCCTGATCCAGTATTTTGTCTATTTGTTCAAGTCCACCTTCGATGGCTATTTGAAGTTTTTCTTTCTCTGCTTTTTGATCTTCTTTCTCATATGTCTCAAGTTCATGATCAAAGGCAGATAGCAGAAGTTGTACCTTTCCCATGCCGATGCCTTCAACAACAGCTTTGCCTAGATATTCCATTACTTGCACCTCTAATCCTCGTAAAAGTTATTTGAAATCAGGACGTCCAAGGCTTCTATGGCCTTGTCTTCATCCGGTCCATTTACTGCTATGGTTACTTCCTGTCCGTTTTTTATGCCTAGGGCCATAATCATGAGTAAGCTTTTGGCATTTGCCTGTTTATTATTACCAAGTAGATTGACGTCACAATCATATTTGGATGCTATTTTAGCAATCTCCGCAGCCGGTCTTGCATGAATACCCAAACGGTTTACGATCATATAAACAACTTCTTTCACCTTAGCACCTCCTCGTTGTCTTATCTATGATTCTATTGTAGTTTGAGCACATCTCTTGCAAGTTCTGCTGCTGATACGACTTCGTCAATCGAACCTCCAATATAAGCTTGCACTGATGCACTAACTGCTCCTTCAAGTACCGGTCCGTCCGCTATGCGAACATCTATGCTTAAGCCTTCTTCTTCAAGAAGCTCAATGGCAAGATTGGAACTGATAACTGCACTACCAAGATCCACCAAAACAACAACGCCTTTTCCTGTTTCAGCTTCTTTAATTGCTGTTGCTATTCTAAGGGCATCTGTTCCAATTTCACCGTCTTCCATACCGCCAGCTGCTACTATTTTTTGGTTGGGTCCGGCCATTTGCATCGATAACTCTACAATGCCTTCTGCTACTTTTTTACTATGGGATACAACTACAATGCCTACCATTTTTATACCCCCAATACTTCTTTCTTATAGTGCTCGGCTATTGTTTTCAAAATAATGGTAAAAGATGTCGCCCCGGGATCTTGATGACCAATACTACGATCACCTAGATAACTTGCTCTGCCTTTTGTAGCACGAATGGTTTTTGTATACTCTATGCCGACCTCAGCTGCTTCAATCGCCTTATCAAGACCCTCTTCAATCGTTGCCCCTTCGCCCATAGCTTTGTTAAATGCCTCCATCGCCGGTTCTATCGCATCAATCATCGTCTTTTCTCCAAGGGTTGCTTTGCCTCTTGCCTTTATGCCTTCAAGTGCCGCCAACCACATCTTGCTGATTGTCTCACCGTCTAGAGTTGTCATACCTGCTGCCTCACCACCAGCCTTCATAAAAGCTGTACCATACAGCGGACCTGATGCACCTCCAACTGTAGAAATGAGTGTCATACCTACTTTTTTCAGTGTCGCACCCACATCGCTATCTTCTTCACTCACTTTTAACACAACAGCATTAAATCCACGTGTCATGTTAATACCATGATCAGCATCGCCAATTACCCCATCTAAATCCGTCAAAAATACCTTATTACTTGTTATCGAATCATTAATTGCACTTATAAAACTGCTTACTGTTGCTGCCATAATTGGTTCCTCCATTTTTTCTTCTTAGCTGTTATCTAGTTTTCAACAACTCTATTTTATATCTAGCAAAATCTGTGCCAACTTAATCTATTAGATCCTCAAAGCGAATATTAAATTTTCTTGCTTTTGCTGCTACTGTATTATGTGTCAGTCCAAGTGCCTTACCTGCCTTATTATAACTACCATGTTTTTTTAGGGCTTTTTTAATAATTATTTTTTCATATTCTTCATAAGTAAGCTCATGATCCATTTCCGTTATCAACGATTCAACGGATTTATTCATATTCTCTTGGTGATTACCTACAACATATGAAGGAATATGACCAAGTCTTATCACATCACCATCTAATAGTATGATGGTTCTTTCCATGATATTTTCAAGTTCACGTACATTACCCGGCCAATCATATTGAATCAAGGCATGCATCGCTTCTTTTTCCAATATGATACTGTCTCTTTCCAGATCTTTACATATTTTTTCTGCAAAATATTCAACAAGCACAGGTATATCTTCTTTTCTTTCTCTTAGAGGCGGTAACCATATGGGTATCACATTCAACCTGTAGTATAGGTCTTCTCTAAAATCACCTGTCTTGAGAAGCTCTTCTAGATTCTGATTGGTGGCTGCGACGATGCGTACATCTACTTTAATGGTTTTTTCTCCACCCACTCTTTGAAATTCTTTGTTTTGAACCACTCGGAGTAGTTTTACTTGCATGCTTTTATCTAGTTCACCAATCTCATCTAGAAAAATCGTGCCTTTATGGGCTAGTTCAAAACGTCCCAACTTGGTTTTTACGGCACTAGTAAAAGCACCTTTTTCATGGCCAAACAACTCACTTTCAAGAAGTGTGGGTGGTATCGCACCACAGTTTACCCTAATAAAGGGTTCCTTGTCTCTGGCACTTGAATAATGAATGGCTTCAGCAATCAATTCCTTACCTGTACCACTCTCACCTCGTATTAACACAGTATAATTACTTAGAGAGGCCTTCGCTGCTATGGCCATTGAATCATATATCTTACCACTAACGCCAATAATACGGTCAAAGGCCGGTCCAAGTCTTTTAGTTCTGATAAGTTCTTCCTGAAGGTAATCCGCCTTTGCTGAAATCTGGTTCAGTTTTTCCATCAAATCTTGTAGCTGTGTAATATCTTTTATGGTGGATATGCCACCACGAATCTGTCCATCAACAATAAGTGGGTTGATATTTGCCACAATAGTAACACCGTTTTCCTTTTCACTAATCCCACCGAGTATCGGCTGACCTGTTTTTAGTACCTTAACCCTATCACCCTCCGGTGATAAGTCATGTATGTTCTTACCCATGAGTTCCTTAAGATTCTTTCCAACGATTTGACAATAGGCTACATTCACGTATGTAATTTTACCTTTGTGATCAAAAACACAGATACCATCTTGTACGGATTCTAATATCAGTTGGTATTTCTCTTTCAACTCTTTGATTTCTTTGAGTTGCCACGAGATCTTAACCAGCTTTGAAATGTCTTCTAGAATACTGACGGCACCCCTGGTCTCGTTTTCTACTATTAAAGGGGTTGTATTGGTTACGATGGTATATTTCCCTCTGTTTTGTGTGTATCCGATTTTTGGTTTTTTAGTTCTTGCTACTTCAGGCAATTCTGATTCCGGCATAACTTCCTTAATGTTCTTACCTATAATCTGATCAGAAGTTATACCAAAAAGGCGCTCTGCTTCAGTATTGAAAAGTGTTACAATATTGTTCTCATCTATAACCAATAAGCCGTTTCCAATGTTGTTGAAAATATTTTCTGCTGTCAGTATGTTATCCTGTAATAGATTGTCAATACTATTCATGGAAGTCTGATCATAATCAAAATCGCTTTCTAAATAAATCCCCATTTTTTCAGATGCTTCTTTTGTCTCTATAACATCATTACCAATTGTTAAAATCTCGATTTCTTCTCCTGCCTTAATTCTCATGGATATTAAGAGTAAAATACTTGTTAAAGGTACTTCTTTAAAAGTACCTTTTTGCACCTTGAATATTACTTCATGTTCTTTTTGTAGCTCTACGGCTTTTTGAACAATCATCGCAGCCACCCTTGCATGTAAACCTTTTTTATGCTTTATCATGACTTTTCTTAATATGCTATTTGGATTCATTTTTTGCCCCTTGTCTATATTATTCTTCTATACCTCACATTTTAAGCAATAATCATGCCCGTTTTTTTGACACCTTAACCAATCTCGGAATAACCAAGGCCTTGTCATTTTTTAACAGCTTTGTATTTTTTGGTAATTATTACCCAGCTATTCATACTGCTTTCTTATTTTACCAGAAGGAATATTCAACTGTTCTCTGTATTTTGCGACTGTCCTTCTGGATATACATATTTCTTCATTTTGTAAAAGGGTACATATTTTCGAGTCACTATAAGGGCTATTCTTATCTTCACTTTCAACAATTCTTTGTATGGCAAATTTTGCCATAGCCGATGATGCATCTTCACCTATTTCTTGTTTAATGCCCTTGCTAGAAAAAAAATATTTTAGTTCAAAAATACCCCACTGGCACAATAAGTATTTACCATTCACCGTGCGGCTGATGGTTGATTCATGAAGGTTCAAAGCGTCAGCCACTTCTCTTTGGTTCATGGGTTTGAGATAGGCTCTACCTTTTTTAAAAAAAGCCGTTTGATGGTAGAATATGATTTTCGTCACTTTTTCTAAAGTTTCCATTCTTTGATCAATACAATGTATCAACCAATTCGCACTATTAATCTTATTTTGAATATAGGGATAAGCCTCGCCTAATTCTTTACCACCATCTCTAAGTAAATCCATATAATAGGGATTAACCTTGATTTTAGGTATTTTGTCTTTACATATGTCAATATTATAGTTTTCATCTTGTTTGGATATAATAATATCCGGACGAATATAGTGGGTCAAGTCTCTTTGAAAACCCCTTCCCGGCTTAGGATTGAGTTTCCTTATCTCTTTAATTAGTGCCTGTACTTCACTTATAGTAATACCCATCGCTTTTGAAATCCGTGGTAGTTCATTATGGCCAATCGCCTCAAGATGATGGTCGATAAGCTCTATCAATTCTTTCTTAATATCCTTTTGATCTTCCAGTTGTATTTTCAAACATTCCTTTAAGTCTCTTGCACATATTCCAGGTGGATCGAATTTTTGAATCTTTTGGCAAACCTGATTTACAAGATCTTCATCTACACAAAGTATCTTTGCCACATCTTTAATATCAATCTTTAGATAGCCCTTTTCATCTAAACTTTCAATTAGAAATTCCCCGATTTCTATCATCTTTTCGGGTAAGTCCAGTATATGTAGTTGCAATTTCAGGTGACTCACTAGGTCCGTTTTATAAGAGTTCATATCCGGTATACCATTGGTATAGCCTTCATCATCTCCCTTTTGATCGTGGTTATAGCTTAGACGATCGCCTTCACTTTCTTCATTATTCATCTTTAGCTTAACTTCCTTTGGTTCATTATATTCTAGAATTGGGTTTGATAACATCTCTTCTTGTAAAAAATCAATCAACTCCTCATAGCTAAGTTTTAGGATCTTCAAAGAATACTCTAGTTGAGGGGTCATTATGATTTTTTGTGTCATATCCATATTCATATTCATATTCATATTCTTAACGGCTCCTATATGATCTTAGTATGAGTCCTTATGTCTATTTTAACACATGAAAAAACAAAAAAGAAAGTGCTTTCAAATTACAAAGCACTTTCTCATATTTATTCAGTATTCTATTCGTATACAATTAATTCCATATCCATTACCTTATCAATATTTACCAAGTCAACTTTTTCTTTGGGTACCACAATCGTGTTCGGATTACCATCTGAAATATAGCGCTGGTCAGCATGTTTGTCATAATAATCAAGAAACCACCATAAATCCTGTACTTCACCTTCAGAACCTCTGACCCTTGGAGCATTATAGGGATCAAATTTGGTGTGACTCGGTGGCACCATTTTGCTGCTGGGCCCTTCTCTAAAGCCAACTTCATATCCGAATGCAACACCTTCATATTGATTATCCGCTAAATGCTGAATTAAGGATGCTTCCGGACGTTTCCCATATGGGTAGGTTATAGCCAACATATTGTATTCCGGCATTAATTCACTTAGAAAATAATCGACCTGACCGATTTCTTTTATGACCGCATCTTTAGACAACTGACTTAAATCAGCATGGGTTGCCGAGTGATTCCCTATCTCATAGCCATTATTCACCAACCATTCCAAACGTTCTAAAGGTGTTCCGTCACCTTGAAAATTTTGCTTGGTTGCATGTATAAACAATGAAGCGGCTTTACCAAAATCTTCATGTTCTTCTATAAATGCTTCAAGGATACCAATTGCCGATTCAGGGTCTGCTTTATTTCCGACAAGGGCAAAAGTTGAGGATAAGCCATCATCAAATGTCAGTACAATTGGTGTTTTACCAAGAGGGACATCTATATGTTGACTCAGATAATCTTCCATTGAGATTAGATGATAATTATTGTCATAAAAAAACTGTAGGTCTCGTAAAAAATCCTCTTTACTTCGATGATAAGGTGGGTTGTCTTTGATGCCATGATACATAACAACCATAATATCACCAATCTCATTGATTCCCTCCGCCTTGTAATCGATTGGTTCCTGTACTATTATTTCTTCCTCTTCTTCATAGTTATCTATTTCATTGCTTGTGTCTGCTTCTGCCGTTGGTTCCTCATACTGATCGTCAACGACTTGACTTTGTTCTTCCGATTCATCCACTTGAACTTCATCTAGGCCAAGGTTCATCGTGCATGCGGAAAAAACTATTATAAACCCTAATGCAAATAATAGTCTTATTGTTATTCCCTTCATGTCAATCTCCTTAAAATGCCCAGTCTGTGAAGTAATTATCCAAATCTTCATTAACAATCGCCGCTAAATATCGATCTACCATCATGAATAGGTCTGTTTCATCTTTAAGTGTCACATTTATATCCTTACCCTTGTAGTTCAAATGACTACTTGGTCTTTTTGCTTCGACAAAAGCCTCAAAATTCTCAAACCATTTCTCAATCAATGGTTCTGTTATTTCTTCATAGCCAAGCATTTCTGTCTTTATTTCATCTCTAAATTCTTTTAAATTCATTTTTATCATTCTAATCCTCTTTCTTCCTAACCGATTACTTAATTACATTCAAACGTTTATGCATGACCTCAATATCCAATGGAAAATGTGGTCCAGCTTCTCCGTCTATATCCGATTCTTCGAAGCCTTCAACACCTTCTAAGCATTTAATGGATATATGTTTGCTTCGGAAACTTACAATATTTTTGTCCTTTAGATGGTCCCCAATGAGTATTTTCCCAAAAAGGCCTGGCATATCTGCCAGTGGGCAGGCTTTAATGCCCACAAAGTCCATCCGTCCGTCACTGATATCAGCATCTTGTCCAAGCTTTGAGAAACCACCTGCGCTGGAGCCATTTAACACCAGAAACAAATAGAAAAAATCATCAATCTCGCCTTGATCATGTTGAATCTTGAACCTTAGCTTTTTGAATCCCGGTAACTGTTGAACGCCTTTAATATAATAGGCAAGTTTACCAATCGTGTTTTTTAACTCTACATCGATGTTTTGGGATATATTCGTAAAAAGACCACCACAACACACATTCACAAAATAACGATCATTTACTTTACCTACATCCACTTGAGAAATCTGCATTTTAGAAAGCATTTCAATTGATTTAGGTATATCTGTGGACATACCCAAGTGTTTTGCAAAATCATTGGCTGTGCCTGCCGGTATTACCCCAAGAGGTAGATCTATATTTTGTTGCATCATAACATTAACGACACTGTTAACCGTTCCATCTCCTCCAGCTACAATAAGGGCGATACAGTTTTTCAGCTTCTTTTTGTTAAGTGTTTTATCCAAATGATCATCTATGGATGTTCGATGTATCCTTACTTCAATACCTTTTTCTTGAAAATTAGCTAAAAATGTATCTATATGAGCAGAAAAAAGCTTTTGCCCTGCGTTCGGGTTATATATGAGCTGTACGTATGACATATCGCACCCCTCCTTAATCCTTCAAAATCTTAGTTGAGAACATAAGACCTATAATTCCGGCAAAACTGAATGTACGTCTTTGATTGTTGACAAGACAATGGTCGTTTTTGTTTTTAACAATCCTTCTACGTTTTTGATTTTACCAATCAAAGTCTCTAAAGATGCCGTATCTTTTGTTACTATTTTAAGTGCATAGTCATAGTCTCCTGCTAGATAATAACAGTCTAAGATGTCTTTTTCATTGTTAACAAATGCCTCAAATACTTCTGCGTATTTGGGACGCTCAAGAGCGACCATAATAATTGCCGTAAGTGACTTTCCTAGCATCGTTGAATTTAATATGGTGGTATAATTCTCAATCATACCGGATGCTTCTAGTTTCTTAAGGCGATCACCTACCGCTGATACAGATAGATTAATCTGATTGCTTATTTCTGATGCTGTTATCCTTGCATTCTTATGTAAAATATGTAATATTCGCTTATCAATTATATCCATCTCAACAACTCCCTGTTATATTTCTTAACATTATAACACTCGGGCTTATTTTATTAAAGTGTTTTGTAGATACAGCTATAAATTTTCTTGGTGAATATCGTTTTGAAACAAAACAATCCTACCAACATCATTGGTAGGATTGTTTTTATTCTGCCATCTCTAATGCTATTTCCATCATTTTTACAAAGGAATTTTGTCGTTCTTCTGATGTGGTGACGTCTCCTTTTACTAAGGAATCACTGACCGTTAAAATACAGGATGCCTCTTTACCGAGTATACTTGCATTGGCAAACAAAGCGAAGGATTCCATTTCAACAGCCATACAACCATATTGATCGCGTATATTCTTATACACATTAAAATCTTGTCGATAAAAAACATCTGAGGAATGAATCTTGCCTCTTTTCACAGGAATATCCAGTACTTTTGCTATATTCGCAAGCTTATCATTAAGCTTGGGCGTGGCATAGGTTGTGTCTGACGTATAACCACTTTGTGTCTTGGCATAACTGGACTCTGACCATGCTTCGTCGACCAATAGAACATCATAAACATCTAAATCTTCTGTGTAAGCACCGCAGGAACCAATTCTTATAATACGTTTTACATCATAAAAAGCATATAGTTCATAAGAATAGATGCCAATACTCGGCATGCCCATTCCTGAACCCATAACAGAAATTTTTCTGCCTTTATAGGTTCCTGTGTAACCTAACATACCTCTTACACTGTTAAATTGTTCGACATTTTCCAAGAATTTCTCTGCAATAAATTTTGCTCTTAATGGATCACCCGGCATCAAAACGGTATCTGCGATAACCCCTTTGTCTTTCACCTCAATATGTGGTGTTGGTATATTCATACTCATTTTATCTGCTCCCTTTCCATGATTTACTAATCTCAGTATAAACTTTTCGGCATGTAATTGCAACAAATCATGGTAGTATTATGTATTGAAATTGAATCAAAAATTCTACAAAAATAACAACCTTGATTTATCAACCTTGGTTGTTATTTTTATACTTAAAGACTAGTTTTCAACACTATAGTTTGGTGCTTCTTTTGTAATCTGAATATCATGAGGATGAGATTCTCTTAATGAAGCAGCTGTAATCTTGATGAACTGAGCTTCTTCAATCAAAGCTCTAATAGTAGATGTTCCACAATAACCCATACCGGCTCTTAAACCGCCCATTAACTGATAAACCGTATCCTCAGCCGGTCCTTTGTAGGCCACTCGACCTTCAACACCTTCCGGAACCAATTTTTTGGTGTTGCTGTTATCACTTTGAAAATAACGGTCTTTGCTTCCTTTTTCCATAGCTGCAAGGGAGCCCATACCTCTATATACTTTATATTTTCTACCTTGAAATAATTCCGTATCTCCAGGACTTTCTTCACATCCGGCAAAAAGACTACCAAGCATGCACACGGATCCACCCGCTGCGATTGCTTTTACAAGATCGCCTGAGTACTTGATGCCACCATCGGCTATTATGGGTACGCCATATGGTTTAGCACCTTCAGCACAATCACTAATAGCTGTAACCTGAGGTACACCAACGCCGGCCACAACCCTTGTTGTACATATGGAACCCGGACCTATGCCGACTTTTACAGCATCTGCGCCTGCTTCAATAAGCGCTATGGTTGCATCTTTTGTTGCCACATTACCGGCGATCACCTGTAGATCCGGATAAGTTGCCTTAATTTGTTTTACAGCATTTATAACACCGGCCGAATGACCATGAGCCGTATCTAGAACCACAACATCTACTTTTGTTTCTACCAAGGCTGTAACTCTATCCATCATGTCCTTTGTGATACCAACAGCAGCACCAACCCTTAAACGACCTTGATGATCCTTTGTTGAGTCCGGATATAGTATGGCCTTTTCAATATCTTTGATGGTAATCAAACCACAAAGATTGCCTTCTGCATCTACGATTGGAAGTTTTTCAATTCTATGGTTTCCCAGTATTTTTTTTGCTTCATCTAAGGTTGTACCTTCAGGTGCTACAATTAGATTCTCGCTGGTCATAACATGCTTGATTTTTTGATCGAAGTTTGTCTCAAATCTGAGGTCGCGGTTGGTTAATATTCCAACCAACTTCTTAGATCCAACTTCAATGATGGGTACACCTGATATTCTATATTTTGCCATTAATGCATTGGCTTCATAAACATAATGTTCCGGTGTCAACGAAAAAGGATTGGTTATGACGCCATTCTCAGATCGCTTAACGCGGTCAACTTGGTCTGCTTGCTCAGCTATTGTCATATTCTTATGTATAATACCGATACCACCTTGTCTTGCCATCGCGATCGCCATTCTTGATTCTGTTACGGTATCCATCCCAGCACTCATTAAAGGTATGCTAAGTCCTATTTTTTTAGTCAGTTGCGTACTTAGGTCCACTTCATTAGGTAGAACTTTGGAATGGGCTGGAACCAATAACACGTCATCAAAGGTTATTCCTTCTTTAAGAATCTTTTGCATGAATTAAGGCCTCTCTTTCAATATAAGCTCGTTGTTGAATCTATTACGTCCATGGTCAATAGGCTATGGATGGTAGATACAATGAAGATTAGAGTGTATACACTCTAATCCAGTATGTATTGTTTTTATTAAATTATTGTACTATTTTCTGTTGCTTTTTCATATTGGTTATTAATTCGAGAGTTTAACAAATATATGCCTATTTGTCAATCTCTTTTTCATCAACAATCAAGGTATTAAGACTAACCGAAAGATCCACCTCACCCATAACCGCCATAGATGCCTCATCAATAATACGAATGACCGGTCTGGTTGGGAAGTCCTCATTCAGCCTTGCTACTATTCCGATACGACCATCATTAAGAACAACGCCCGTCGAAACCGGATAAGGGGATATGGACCTTCTAAATATTTTTATGATTTCAGGGTCAAACCAAGTATAAGCTCTTGAAACAATCATTTCAACAATCTCATAGTGACGCATGTGTGTATCTTTAGGTAGATTGTAGAGTAGATTGTCATATTCATTAGCGACTGCAACAATACGTGAAAACTCATGAATCGATGTATTCTTTTTCCCAAGGGGAAAACCCGTCCCATCGTAATGTTCATGGTGGGTTAACGCTATATTTGCAGCTAATAAAGACGATTCCGGTATAGACTTAATCATTTCATAGCCTAATCTTACATGTTCCTTATAGATCTTATACTCTTTGTCCACATAGTCTTCTCTATACCGAATCACATCGTATTTTATCTGAGTTTTCCCCACATCATGAAGGATAGCCCCCAGTGCTAAATGCTTTAATTGGGCATCGTTATAATTGAGTTTTTTCCCAATCAATAGTGAGATCACACAAACATTGATAGAATGCATATGTAAATACTCATCTCTGCTACGAATCTCTTGAAGACTAACCATCACATGTGGATTGGCAACCACTTCAGTTATAACCGCATCCACTTTTTCCACAATGCTTTGGCTAGCACTGAAATAGCCTTTTCGCATTTTTTCCATACTATCTTCTAAAGCTTTTTTCGTGGATAATACGGTCTCTTCACTAATGAGCGCTTCAATCTCTATACCCTCTGATATTTCATCCTTGATATAAATATAATCCACATCTATATCATGAATCTTCATAATGAATTTTTCAGTGAGTAGCGTACCCTCTTTTAGTAATATGACACCATTGCTGGTATATATAGGCTTTGCCAAGACCATATCCTTTTTAAGTTTGTCGATTCCGACTCTACGCATATGTCCAACCACCTTGCTCATCAATTTCTATCTATTTCTTGATTTTTCTTGGTATATAAGCACGAATTGCATTAAACATCTTCTCGTTAGGTTCGAAGATCAATTTGACTTTTTTTGAATCTTTATCGAAAATAGCTGCATATGTATTATCTTGTAGTATGCCGCTACTTACATCATAGAGTTTTGAATATTTTTCAACATCTTTCCCATAATCCTTATTTGAGACCGGAACCATGATTGCAAAGTCATCGACATGGATTGACAACACTCTTTTTCTTTTACTTTTATTCGTAATCTGGTCAATATCTAACTCGCCGTTGGTAAAGATATACTCATACTCCACATTAAAACGTCGAAGTAAAACGATCATACCAAAAATGATACCTATGGCGATAATATAAATCAGGCCTCTAAGTCCAGGGATAAAAAAAGCTACAGCTAAAAATAAAACACCCCCAGCTAGGATGGTTATCTTTTTAAGATTATCTATCATATTTTGTTTTCTTTCTACAAGTTGTTCATTAAAAATATCATTAACCTTCATGATCGCCTCCGAAGTTATACAGACTTTCTGACTTACGGGAAATTGAGTCAATTACATTATATAGGATTGACCTTACAGAAACAACCGTTATTCATATTTTATGTTTTATGAGGTGCAAAAAAGGAAAAGGAGACCGTAGTCTCCTTTAATTTATAATCTTCTAGAGAATGAAAAAGTCATTTTACATCATGCCCATACCTGGTGCGCCACCGCCCATTGGCATTGGATTGTCTTCTTCAATATCAGCGACGACAGATTCTGTTGTTAACAACGTCGATGCAACAGATGTAGCATTTTGCAAAGCTGACCGTGTTACTTTTGTTGGATCGATAATGCCGGCTTCTACCATATCCACATAGGTTTCCGTAAGTGCATTAAATCCAATACCCATAGCGGATTCTTTTACTTTATTAACAACTACGGAACCTTCAAGTCCTGCATTCACAACTATTTGACGTAGAGGAGATTCTAAAGCTTTCAATATGATTTTGGCACCCGTTTTTTCATCGCCTTCTAATCCGTCCACGATTGCTTCAATTCTTTTGGTAATATGGATGTATGCTGCGCCACCGCCTGCTACAATACCTTCTTCAGCTGCTGCACGGGTCGCTGCCAAGGCATCTTCCATACGTAATTTCTTTTCTTGCATTTCTGTTTCCGTTGCAGCTCCCACTTTAATAACCGCTACACCACCGGATAATTTTGCCAATCTTTCTTGAAGTTTTTCACGGTCAAAGTCCGACGTGGTCTCTTCTATCTGATTCTTGATTTGTGCCACACGGCTGTGTATGTCATCTTTACTACCTGCACCGTCAACAATAATCGTATTTTCTTTCATAATCTTAACGGATTTTGCTTTACCAAGCATCTCCATTGTCGCTTCTTTTAAGTCAAGGCCTAGTTCTTCAGATATAACCGTTCCACCTGTTAATATTGCAATGTCTTGTAACATGGCTTTACGACGATCGCCAAAACCAGGGGCCTTAACTGCCACACAGTTAAAAGTACCTCTTAATTTGTTAACGACAAGGGTTGCCAATGCTTCGCCTTCAACATCTTCAGCGATAATTAATAATTTAGCACCTGCTTGAACAATTTGCTCAAGGATTGGTAATATTTCTTGAATGTTAGAGATCTTTTTATCCGTTATTAAAATATAGGGTTGCTCAAGTAGGGCTTCCATCTTGTCCATATCCGTTGCCATGTATGGTGACAAGTAGCCTCGATCAAATTGCATCCCTTCAACAACTTCAAGCTCAGTGTCCATGCTCTTTGATTCCTCAATAGTAATGACACCATCTTTGGAAGCTCTTTCCATAGCTTCAGCAATCAAATCACCAATGGCTTCATCGCCGGCAGAAATTGCTGCAACCTCTGCTATTTGTTCTCTGCCTTTTAGTGTTTGACTCATTTCAACGATTGCTCTGACCGCTTCTTCTGTCGCAGCCTTCATACCACGTCTAAGAATAATCGGATTTGCGCCAGCCGCAATATTTTTTACGCCTTCTACAATCATCGCCTGTGCTAGGACGGTTGCTGTTGTTGTTCCGTCACCGGCCACATCATTGGTTTTGGTTGCAACTTCTTTAACCAGCTGTGCACCCATATTCTCAAAGGGGTCTTTTAATTCAATTTCTTTTGCTATGGTAACACCATCATTGGTAATCAGTGGTGCTCCGAATTTTTTGTCGAGAACAACGTTTCTCCCTTTAGGGCCTAAGGTTACTTTTACTGTATCTGCTAATTGATTCACACCTGATTCAAGTGCCGCTCTTGCTTCTGCGCCAAATTTTATTTCTTTTGCCATATTGAACCTCCTCTATTCCAAAACTGCCAGTATATCGTTTTGTTTTACAATAATATACTCAACACCATCTAGTTTGACTTCTGTTCCTGCGTATTTTGAGTAAATAACTTTATCACCAACAACAACCTGCATGGTAACTTCTTTACCATCCACGTTGCCACCTGGGCCAACGGCTACAACTTCAGCTTCTTGTGGCTTTTCTTGTGCTTGACCTGGCAACACAATACCGGACTTGGTTTTTTCTTCAGCTTTAAGCTGTTTTAAAACAACACGATCATTCAATGGTTTTAAATTCATGATATTCCTCCTCTTTCATTAAAAGAATTAACTTTTTATCAGCACTCTGTATTGGAGAGTGCTAAATCATGTTCTTATATTACCAAAAAAATTCATGATATGCAAGTAAAAAATCCTGCATTCTAATTAATTTTTTAGGGTCTATTTACCAATTTGATGGTCTCTTGCATAATAAAAAAGATATTGTTGCGCCAACCCACCAAAGCCTTTAAAATACCTGTCTGCAAATTCAAGTATAATCTGATCTGAAACATTTTGATCATTGAAATATGCATGGGTCATCATACGTCTTACCCAAACATCCAGCGGAAATACTTCAATTCTCCCGAATGCAAACAACAAAATACAATCCGCAACTTTTTGGCCGACACCGCTAATCTCCATAAGCCGATCTCGCGCTGAGTTATCAAGCATTTTCTCAATGGTTATAAAGTCAATCACCCCTTGTGCCACTTTTTGTATGGCATCATATAGGTAAGGGGCTCTAAAACCAACTTTTAACCGTCTCCAATCTTCTACGGATACATCTACAAGCCTATCAACGGTTGGAAAAGTATAATAGGTGCCATATTGATCTAAAACAACTTGACCATAGGTTTCACATAGACGTTCTACTAGGACTTTGATCTGAGGGATGGCTTTGTTTTGAGACAATATAAAAGTAAGTAACATCTCAAAAGGTGCTTGTCTCAAAATTCTAAGCCCTCTTTTTTCTATGACTGCTTTCTTCAGAATCGGATCCATTTTAACTAAAATCGATTGGATCTGTTCATAGTTCCTATCCATATCAAAATATCTCACCCACAAGCTATTATAATCTTCTATGGAGCAGTCCATATAGACGTGTTTGCCTACTTGATTGATTCTGAGACGTTTATCATAGGCTATAATATCGTAGATATTGTTTTCAATATGTTTATACCTAAAGCTTTGTCCACATTCCAATATCTGACCTATCAAAAAGCAATCATCTACTAGAATCTCTATCATTTTACCACCTCGATTCCAAACATGGAAATGGATGCAACTTCCTTACCGCTATGTTATACTGATGTAATAGGCTTTATGTATTTATTATACCTCAAATTCGGTTTATCAACATCTATTCTGTTAGATTAAGGTGGTTTTTATGTCTAAAGAAGAAATCTATACTATACCCATCATAGATGCATTTAACAGCGATTGTGAATGCCCTTTTTGCTATCTGTTTGATGGCCTCGAAAAAAATGCTATCGACTTTGTCTTAGGCCCTTCATATATGGATGTCGATATCAGAGATCACACCAACATCTCCGGTTTTTGTCCTTCACACTACGGCAAACTCTTCAATGAAAAAAACCGTTTAGGTATGGCTTTGATACTTGAAACACATATGAAGAGGGTACGCCAAGATCTTGAAGGGACTTTGATGCAACCCAGTAAAGCAAAAGGCATAAAGATAGGTAAACGGGCAACACTCAGTCCTGTTAAAGACTTTACTGATCATCTGGTACACCAGTGCTACATATGTGACCGGATTCAGGACTTTTTGGACCGATACATGGATACTTTTTTTTACCTCTGGAAAAAGGATCCATCTTTTCGTGTACTGTTTACGTCTTCTAAAGGCTTTTGCATAAAGCATTTTGGCCATCTTTACGATATTGGTGACCATGTCTTAAAGGATAAAGACTTCCAAGCCTTTCAAGCTGACCTGATTAGGATTCAACAAACCAACTATGACCGTGTTATAGAAGATCTTGAATGGTTCATCACCAAATTTGATTATAGGTATGAAAAAGAACCTTGGAAGCAATCAAAAGATGCTGTAAGCAGAAGCATTCAAAAGCTTTCTAGCTATAAGGCTTAAGCTGTAGTAACAAGGCTTCAAAGTTTTCTCTAAACAGTACATCAGCATGCCGATCTCTTTTTTTGGGGCCCTTATGCTTTTTTTTCATCATTCTAAGGGATTTGTGCATGTGTCTTTCAAACAAAAGCTGATCAATATTGTTCAGGGTGAAGGCTCTACCGTTTGCATCCATGGCATATCCTTTTTTGCCTAATACCAAAGATGCCAATCCGTAATCATTGGTAATAACAACATCACCAACTTTTATGTCTTTAACGATGGCTAAATCCACTGAATCAATGCCTTGATCCACGGTAATGACACAGGTTGTTTCATAAGAAAACTCGTGATTTACATCTGTGTATATAATGGTTTCTACCTTGTGTTTATTTGTAATCTGTAAGATAGATGCCCTGACTGGACAAGCATCTCCATCGACTCTAACGACCATATGACTTCCTTTCATAAAAGAGCTGTTAATAATAAGGGACTTTTTTGTCCCATTGTGTATTGATTAAATTAGAATGTTATCTTGATTTTATTATATAGGATTTCATTGACATTGCAACCAAGTCTCTTATACCAAAACTCTAAAAAAGCAGGTGCCGATATGATACAACTTACCTTACAATGGATTAAAACTTTTGCCGGTAATGATCGAAAATTCAAATCCGGCTTTATGATTCATCAACAAAATAATATACTCAGTATTGAAGCCAGCTCAAAAAATGGTTTTCATATCATCTTAAAAGATTTAAAAGATGAACAGTTTGAGCTTAATTTATCTTTCTATTCGGATACCGGCACTTTCAAGCGTTCAAGGTGTACTTGCTATGATTCCCAACCTTGTATACACACCCTAGCGTCTTTGTTATATATACTTTATAAAAAAGAGTCTTTGACCCTCGATCTTACCCAAAATCAAACTTTAAAAATGTTTCAGTCATTTGAACAAGTCCTGATTTCTCCTACATCCGACAATCAACTGGCACTACTAAATCTAGAAGTGAATCTGCATCCAAAAGATGCTTATCACAATACCCTTCAGTCCGCCATCTCTCTTAAGGTTGGTCTTTTTCAAACCTATGTGGTTAAGAATATTGAAGCCTTCGTCTATGCAGTTATGGAGAAACATATCTATGCTATATCAAAAACATTAACTTATGACCCTCAGACTTTCACCTTCACTGACGAAGATTATAAACTTATCGTCTTGCTCCATGATTTTTATAAAACACGTCTTTTTCTATTACCAAAGCATCAAAGCCTAGTGTCCACACCTATTAAAGCATCCTATCAAATCTTGCCAGACGCTTACTTAAAACGGTTGTTAGAACTTCTAAAACACAAGCCTTTTAACTTAGATTATGATGGTATGCTTTTTAAAGACCAAGTCATTATAGACCATTTAGAAATTGACCTCTTCTTGATGGAAGAGAACGGTCATTATAATGTCTCTGTAAATGCCTATGATATCTATTTTCCATTAACAGAGGATTATTCGTATGCCTTTTATAATAATCAGATCAGTTGTTTGTCCGCCATAAAAGCCGAGGCATTCAAACTCTTCTATAAACACTTTATCGATAAGTCCTTAGATATTCAACATGACCATATCCACAATTTCATGAATCAAATCCTACCCGTTCTTGAAATGATAGGTTATGTAACCCTTGAACCAACTGTCGCTCAAAAAGTATTGCGCTATCCATTGGAGGCAAAAATCTACTTGGATAAAGATATGGAACAACTAAAACTCAAAGTATTCTTTATCTATGGTCCTTATGAATTTGGCCTCTATCCAGAATCCGAACCTGAACCGGATGACCAAATCATATTCAGGCAATTAGGTACTGAGCAACGTATTCGGGCATTGCTCAAAGATACCCATCATCAAATAGATAATCAAGGTCTATTAACTTTTGCTACCGAAGATGACCAATTTTACTTTATTGACCAAATTCTACCTCGTCTTCAAAAACTTGGGACCCTCTACTACTCGGATTCGTTTAAAGACATCTACTTAAGATCAGAAAAACAGCTCAGTGCTTCTGTGTCCTACAACAGCGGTTCTAATCTTTTGGATCTAAGTTTTGAGATGGAAGGTATCAGTCAAGAAGAAATCTTCACACTTTTAAAAGCCATTGTGGAAAAAAAGCGATACTTCAAATTGTCCGATGGTAGCTTTTTCAAGATACAGGACACTTTGGCACATCAAATGAGTGTCCTAGATAGTCATTATACACTTTTGGATGCCACACAAGATGATAACACACTTCGACTCCCCGGCCACCATGCCTTCTTTTTGGATCATCTTATGAGCAGCACACAAACCGTTCACTACAACCAAGCTTATAAAAAGCTTTTAAATGCGATTCAAAATCCTGAAACCTATCTAATTGAGGTTCCTAATCATCTTGACGCCATATTAAGGGACTATCAGAAAACCGGCTATCGATGGCTTAGTGCGCTAACCTCTTATGGACTTGGCGGTATTCTAGCAGATGACATGGGACTTGGTAAAACACTACAAGCGATTACACTTATGACCAGTTATGTTTCTGATCTGCCTTCTCTAGTTATTGCACCCACATCTCTGCTCTATAATTGGGAAGAGGAGGTTCATAAGTTTGCACCCAATCAGAAAACCGTTGTCATCTCCGGTAATAAAAATGAACGTATTGAGCAAATTGAAACCCTTTGTAATGATGTAATTATCATCACTTCCTATGGCGCACTTAAAAGAGACTTACCCCATTACAAACAGACTTTTATGTTTTGTATTATTGATGAAGCACAACATATCAAAAACCCTAAATCTCAAAATGCTATTGCCGTCAAACATATTAATGCCTTGCACCGTTTTGCCTTGACCGGTACACCAATTGAGAATACTCTGACTGAGTTATGGTCTATTTTTGATTTTATTTTACCGGGTTTTCTCGGTAATGCAAATTATTTTGCTAAAACCTATGAAAAACCCATCACCAAAGACAACGATCATCATTGTCTAAAGCAGTTGAATCAGATGATTGCCCCTTTTATTCTCAGGCGTATCAAGCAGGATGTGTTAAAGGAACTACCGCCCAAGATTGAAACCAAAGTCACTATAGAGCTTAATAAACATCAGAAAAAAATATATATGGCTTACATTGAAAAAGCAAAAATGGAAATGGAGCATTTACAATATTTATCCGGTGGTCAGAAAAATATGAAAATATTATCTATTCTTATGCGTTTAAGACAGATTTGTTGTCATCCTTCATTGTTCATTGATCAGTATAATCATGGGTCCTCAAAAATGGACTTACTGTTAGAATTGGTCATCGATAGTATTGAAAGTGGTCATCGCATGTTGATTTTCTCTCAGTTCACCTCCATGCTAGGTATGATACAAACTTTACTGGATAAGCATAAAATAGAATCCTATTATCTTGATGGTTCCGTACCACCTAACAAACGACAGGAAATGGTTCATGATTTTAATACAGGTTTTCACAGTGTTTTCTTGATTTCCCTAAAAGCCGGTGGTACAGGGCTTAATCTAACCGGTGCAGATGTTGTTATTCATGTTGATCCTTGGTGGAATCCAGCTGTTGAAAATCAAGCAACGGACCGTGTTTATCGTATCGGTCAAAAAAAATGTGTACAAGTCTACAAATTGATCACTGCCGGTACCATAGAAGAAAAAATATTCACACTGCAACAGAAGAAACAAAATCTAATTGAACATGTTATTAAGCCTGGTGAGACGTTCATTAATAAATTAACCGCCCATGAACTTCAAAATCTTTTTGATTCAGAACCAAAATAAGTTGTCTTAGGTTATGAGATAGCAGGAGAATAAATGTAATAAAGTTTGTCCCATGAAAACCCTTCCACAGTGTGTATGATTACGGTCTCCGATTGGTGCATCCATGCACCAAAAGTCGACGGTCAGCATCCATGCTAACTTGCTCCACCATACACACTGCTTCCAGGAACTTCATGGTCGATGTTGGCTAATTTAGGTTTTCTGGTTACTTCAACGCATCATATGAGATATACGAATTTAGGCTTATAGAAATTAAGCATTCGCGGAACCGAATAAGGAAAGAAAAAGCGCTGATCAATCACAGTTCTACATGGATGTAGAACGTCCTTCATTTTTACATGGATGTAAAAAGGGAAGGATGATTGAGCAGTGCTTTTTATTGACGAAATGACGATGTATTACCGAGTAGATGTGATACATAGCTTTTCCGACGACCGTACGAAGTGTAAGGCGAGGAAAAGCTGTGTGTTATATCTACGATTATAACCTAGAGTACAGCTAATCGCTCATCTATTACTAAAAGACAAGCGTTAACCTTATTCTCTGAATAATATGTTACACCATTAACCCCTATAACTTCCTAGCAATTTCTCTTATCAGTGCTTCAGAAGCATCCCATCCTAAGCATGGATCTGTTATGGATTTCCCGTAAACGCCCCCATCGATCTCTTGAGCGCCTTCTTCGATATAGCTTTCTATCATCAAACCTTTAACATACTTCTTAAAGTCAGCATCATAATGGCGATTTCTTATAACTTCATAAGCAATTCTGGGTTGCTCTTCAAAATGTTTGTTTGAATTGGCATGATTAAGGTCTATGATTACACTCGGAAATTGTAACGCTCTTTCTTCATACAACTTAATGAGGTGTCGGATATCTTCATAATGATAATTCGGAAAGCTTCTACCATATTGGTCAACATACCCTCGCATAATAGAATGAGTAAGGGGATTCCCAGTTGTTGCCACTTCCCATCCTCTATAAATAAATGTATGCTCTATCTGACCTGCTTTTATGGCGTTTAACATTACCGACAAATCACCACTGGTTGGGTTCTTCATACCTGATGGAATTTCCAAGCCACTAACGGTCAAACGATGTTGTTGGTTTTCTACAGATCTTGCTCCTATAGCAACATAGCTGAGTACGTCTTCAAGATAGGCATAATTGTCCGGATACAACATTTCATCGGCACAAGACAGACCGGCTTCTTCTATGGCCCTTATATGTAGATTTCTGATGGCCTTAATGCCTTCTACCATATTCGATTCCTTGTTGGCATCCGGTTGATGTACCATCCCCTTATAGCCCTCACCGGTTGTCCTTGGCTTGTTGGTGTATATCCTTGGAATGATAACAATCTTATCTTCTACTTCTTTTTGTATGTGACTTAAGCGTTTCACATAGTCAATGACAGCCGTTTCATTGTCTGCAGAACATGGTCCAATAATCAAAATAAAACGTGAATCTTTACCTTCAAATATATTCTTAATGATTCGGTCTCTTTCAGCTTTTATTTCTTGACCCTTTTCAGACAAAGGTAACATCTTGATGATATCTTGTGATGATGGTATTTCCTGTACAAAATTAAAACTCATATCAGTTCCTCATTTCCTCATTTGCATAATCTGTTGATAAATACTGCATTGAGCCTCTTTGTTCTTAATCTTTCAATTTCCATTATTATAATGACTACGGGCCATATTGACAAGGATTATTTCATGATTTAAGGTATTGTTATATTTTTTATCTGCTTTTTCTTTTATTTACTTGTTTATTGACGTTTTCAATTCAGCTAAATAATTCTTACACCTAAAAGTTAATGACTACCTTTTAGCTAGATGATCGACTAAAATATAAAAGTTCTATACCAATCGGCTAGAACTTTTATAGACTATATTTAGGATTTTTCTTTAATTAAAGTTTTGGCAACATCGGGAACCAATGTCTGTTCTTCAAAAGGTGGTCGAATATAATTGGTCTCTTCTTGTCTCTCCGGTAGTTTGATTTTTTCCGGTGTTAAATCTTGATAATCGATTTTACTTAAGAGATGAGATATACAATTGATACGGGCATGCTTTTTAATATCTGCATCCACCACATACCATGGCGCTTGCTTAATATCTGTATAAGCAAACATCGTATCTTTTGCTCTGGAATACTCTACCCAAAATTTTCTAGATTCCACATCCATGGGACTAATCTTCCATCGTTTTGTAGGATCATTGATACGATCTTGGAATCTGCTTTCCTGTTCATCATCACTGACTGAAAACCAGTATTTGATCAATGTTATACCTGAACGTACGAGCATTTTTTCAAATTCAGGGGCACTTCTTAAGAACTCCTGGTATTCTTCTTCAGTACAAAAATCCATGACATGTTCTACACCGGCTCGGTTGTACCAGCTACGATCAAAAAGCACAATTTCTCCGGCAGCCGGAAGATGAGGTACATATCTTTGAAAGTACCACTGGGTCTTCTCTTTTTCAGTTGGGATACCAAGGGCAACGACTCTGCAGACACGAGGATTGAGTTTTTCTGTTATACGCTTGATGACACCACCTTTTCCTGCGGCATCTCTACCTTCAAAAACCACAACAACCCTAAGTCCTTTTGCTTTTACCCACTCCTGTAATTTTACCAATTCCACTTGAAGTTCATCAAGCTTTTTCAAATACACCTTATTGGATATTTTTTTCTTCTTATCACTCAAAACCTAACCCCCCATACTTAAACATATTTTACTGTTATTCATATTTTAACATACTATCTATACCAATAAAACAATAAAAATGAGACTTAGTGTGATTATATCACTGTAGTCTCATTTTTTATTTCATAGTGTTTGCTTTTTTTATATGAATTCGCTATAATCAATTTAGATTTATTGAGAGGAGCAACAACTTTGATTGACAACTTCCTATTAATTACAATTGCAGTTATTAATTGCATTACCTTTGCTGTTTATGGCATTGATAAAATTAAGGCCGTCAATAATGAATGGCGTGTTTCTGAGAAACGATTATTAAGTCTTTCCATGTTGGGTCCATTTGGCTCTTTTCTGGGCATGAAACTCTTTCGACACAAAGTTAAAAAGCCTAAATTTTATGTCGGCATTCCATTTTTCGCTATTGTCCAACTGATTCTCATCAGTCTTTACATGGCTTTTATTCACTAGAAGATGCTTCTTTTTCTTCTTTAATTTTTTGATTCACCAAATCTTTAACATCCCGAGCCTTGTCTTTTAATCTCTGATGGCTACCCTCAGCCACCATTACCTTCGACAGCCAACGTTTTGAATGGCTATAGTCGCTTAGTTCATAGGCCAAAACACCTAATAAGTAATAGTAGGTTGGTTGATTCATGCCAAACACCGGAAAACTGATGGTCTCGTAAGCTTCAAGAAAACCTGTATAGGCATTCTTTACAAAATTGAGGCGTTCTAAGGTTAATGCCTCTTTTTTGTCGTCTTCTATTGTTTCCAAATACCCGTCAATAATCCATGAAATTCTAAGGCACAAATATGCCTTGTTGACGCTTTTAGAACCCATGACAATAGCATTATATAATGCAAGCTTATTTTTAATCAAAGCCGTTTTATAACTATAGTCTGTAGGTTCATCCTTTGATATGAATTTGGATGCTATTTGCTCTTTTATGGTCTTAATTTGTCGCTCGGAAATTTTGTTGAAAGTTGTGTTTTGTGCCGCATAACCGCACGCATTACATTGAATAACATCATAGATTAATGGATCGATTTTCGAGTATATCGGGCGTAATGTCAGGCTGGTTTTCTCAAATCTATTGATACTTGATTTCACTGTTTTTGATAAAAATTCATGGTCACAAACCGGACATTTGATTTTTCTATCAAATACCAGTTGCTCTGTCTTCTTTCTTGTCACCACTTTTTTTACCGGTTTTTCTTCTTTGGATTGACCACTAAAATCTAAGGGTTGATCACTGTCTAGTCCAAAAGCTCCTAAATCTGAAAATATCGATTCCATTATAAGCTCCTTATTGTTTCATTCATGGTTACAGCCAAACCAGCATACTTTCAGGCATCATACCTGACCTAAGTCCTATAAATAAAATCAGAAATTGCTCTTTAATGAAACAATTTGATTCATGACCAATTGCTCATTGCTTGTGAGTTTATCAACAACATAATACCCGTTGCGAATGAATTGAAAGCGTTTCTCTCCTTGAGAAATAAAATTCAAGATTGATCCTTCAACAAGGGCATTATCATATACATTTTTTGAATTCATATTAATGGATTCAATTAACTGATCGTCACTTGGCTCCTCTAAAAATAAATCTTCATATAACCTAACCGTACATCTAGTGGCGTCTAATGCACTTAACCAATGAATCGTACCTTTTGGTTTTCTTTCGTTAAAACCTGATCCACTTTTGGTTGCAACATCATAGGTACAACGAAGCTCTACTACTTCACCTTGATCATCTTTTATAACTTCATTACACTTTATAAAGTATGCCGATCTCAATCGAACTTCTTCTCCGGGAGATAATCTCTTGAACTTCTTGGGTGGTTGCTCACAGAAATCCTCTCGTTCAATATAAAGTTCTTTACTAAATGGTATCTTTCTTGAACCGAATTCCGGATTAGAAAAATGGTTATCCACATCTACATATTCTGTTTCTTCGAGATTGGTTATAACTACTTTCAAAGGATTTTGCACCATCATTAGACATTTTACTTTTTCTTTTAAGTCTTGCCTTACAAAGTGCTCTAGCATTTTATAGTCTACCGTCGTTGATGTTTTGGGTACACCAATTTCATTTACAAAATCAAATATCGCTTCCTTCGTAACACCACGACGTCTTAGACCCTTAATGGTTGGTAATCTAGGATCATCCCAACCATCTAATATACCACTGTCCACCAATTGCTTCAGGTAACGCTTCGATGTCACAACGCCGGTAAGATTCAAGCGTCCAAACTCAATTTGTCTTGGTAAAATACCTTTCAGTTCAAGAGCACTTAGCACCCAATCATACAAAGGCCTATGGTTAATAAATTCATTGGAGCACAAGGAATGGGTGACACCTTCAATATAGTCTTGAATCGGATGGGCAAAATCATACATTGGATAAATGCACCATTCATTACCTGTTCTATAATGTTTTTCTTTTAATACACGGTATATAACCGGATCCCTAAGAATAAGATTAGGGCTTTCCATATCAATTTTAGCTCTAAGGACACGTACACCTTCATCTATCAAACCAAGTTGCATCTCTTTAAACAATTCTAGATTTTCTTCTGGTGATCGATCTCTATACGGACTGTTCTTACCTGCTTCCGTCAAAGTGCCTCGGTAAGTTCGCATTTCTTCCATGCTCAAATCACACACATATGCTTTGCCTTTATTTATTAAGTCAATGGCATAATCAAAAATCTGTTTAGAATAATCCGAACCAAAGAAAGCCTCTTTGCCATAATCGCAACCAAGCCATGCCATATCTTCCATAATAGCATGGACATACTCCATATCTTCTTTCATAGGATTGGTATCATCAAATCTTAAATTAAACTGACCACCATATTTTTGTGCAATACCATAACTAATATTGATGGCATAAGCACTTCCAATATGGAGATAACCGTTTGGCTCAGGGGGGAATCTGGTAACGACTTTGTCAATTTTTCTATTTTCTTTATCCTCATAAACCAATCGGTCGACAAAATTCAATGCAACATTTTCACTCATATACTGACTCCTTAGCCATTTATATTTTTTTCAGCTTTTGCTGATTCATTCTCAATTATTATTGACGATTCTATTGCTCTGTAGCATTCCTATTATACTATAGGTCTTAAGATTTTGAAAGCATGAAGTCTTCATAAACGTCTTTACAATTCTAACAAGGAAAGACCAATGTGTCAAATCATGCCTCTCTGAGATCAAAAAAAGTAACAATCCACGTTATTTCTCGTCGACTGCTACTTTATATGATTCCATTATTGATGGACTTTTACTCTAGCTAAAATAATCTATTCATTTGTTCTAATTCACTTTGGATGCCATAATCTATGCTATTATGTATGCATTCAAAAAGATTCATACCTGATACATCATAGGCTTGTCCTGTTCTATTATTATATATAATACCATTGTTGCTAATGGTTATAGAATCTAACATCTCCATGGCTAAGAACTCCACAGTAATATCGCCTCCAAGAGTCGGGCTTTTAGTGATTGTTGTTGATTCTTTAAACGAGGGAATATACATGGTCTCCTCAAGTGTTGTTACAATATCATGAATGACTGCAGGATCTTTAATCCAGTAAGCTTCATGTTGTCCTTTGCTAACCTTCAAAGTAAAAATACTAGCTGTATGCTCAGAGGCAATCACGTCATTAAAGCTTTTAACCTGATAATAGTTAAAAACGGTGATTAGACTGGTTACAATCATGAAGATCATGAGCAATTGGGTCCTTGGACTACCAATCCATAGAACCGCCAAATGATTTTTTACTTTATTATGTTTTTCAATATTGAATATATGTATCATGCTGTTAATTACAATCAACAGGAATATGACACCATAGAATATAGCACCATAAAATATAAACTCAGTAAAAATCATAATGCCTCCCACTAGATTGATAATTATTTTACAATCTCTCCACAAGACCATTATCCCACATCTGGCAGGTCAATACTATTGTCTAAAGTCATTACTTTGATGACTTTAGTCACTTTTTTAACGCTATTTATTTATTATATCTTTGTTGGGCAGATTTTAACTTCTGGTGTTATAATGACGAATATGCTATAATTTTTAGTTGCTACTAGGTCCTGTACGACATTAATTAGGAGGCGCAAAATCATGTCTTTTACCACCTTACTATATCACGAAATCAGGGAGCGTCTTTCACTACGACCGGATGCACCATCCCCCATAAAGGTCAAACAAAATTATTCAGATCTGTTGCCTTCCATGCTTTTTGTTACTTTAGAGAATTTCGAAGCACAAATGCTGTATCTATACGAACAAAATTACCATACATTAACACTTCCTGAAGTCATGGCCTACTATTATAACGATGCAGAAATACCCGAGAAATCCGTCTTAATTACTTTTGATGACTGTTATCAATCTTTATGGTATTATGCTTATCCTGTCTTAAAAAAATATAACTTTAATGCTGTTGCTTTTGTTGTTACCGGTTGGTTAAATGATGAACCGGAACCCTTCAATCAAGATAAATCTATTTGTCTCACCACTGAAAGTCTTAAGGATATGGGGGATGTATTTGAGTATGCCAACCATACACACGATTTTCATATACGACTTAATCCGACAACAAATAAAGCGATGGTTTCAAGTGACTTAGAATTCTCAGAAGATTTGGACCGTTGTAACGCCAACACTTTAATTACTTCTCCTCAAGTATTTGCTTATACCTTCGGCCTCTATAATGATGCCAATATCGCTTTACTTAAAGAAAAGAAATTCAAATTGGCCTTTACCAGCGCTAATGGCACCAACACACGGGAGATGAATCCACTTTTATTAAAAAGAACCGTGATTCCTTACTTCATGGATTTACCGACTTTCAAGACAATTCTGAATGCATAAACAATAAAGGAGAACATTATGAAAAAACCAATCCTACTACTGATGCTACTTACTCTACTGTCCATCCTCTTTGGTTGTTCTAAAGAAACGGATTCCGGTACTTCGACGGCTTTATCACCTACAGGCGAAGTTTTAAACATCGGAATTCTTCCGGCTGAGGCCTCCATCCCTATCATTATAGCAAAAGAAAAAGGCTTTTTTGAAGAAATCGGTGTCAATATTTCAATAAAAACATTTACATCACCAAACGATAGAAATGTTGCTGTTCAAGCCAAAGAGATTGACGGTACAATCGGTGATGTTATGACAGCTGCTGTTTTTGTAGATCGTGGTATACCTATGAAAATCACCTCTGACATACGAGAGGATTTCAAAATATTAGCTTCACCTAATTCTTCTATTACTACCATAAAAGATTTAGACGGTAGAACAGTCTCTCTTGTACCCAACTTCATTCTAGAATATATTATGGACACTTTTGCAACTGAAAATGAAATCACCTATAATATCATCGAAATTCCTTCATTTGCAGGTAGAGCAGAAGCACTCATGTCTGATCAAATTGATGGTGTTGTTTTCACAGAGCCTCAAGCCGGTATGTTGGTTAAAAATGGTGCGCACTTACTTGGTAGTTCTAAGACAGCAGGTATTAAAGGTGGGGCCTTCATCTTCACTGATGCTGTACTCTCAGGTCGACCGGGAGATGTAAAAGCCTTCTATGAAGGCTATAATAAAGCCATAGATTATATGAACGAAGTTGATGTCAATGCATACAGTGACATACTGGCCAATTATCAATTTCCGGAAGCCATCAATGACTACTTATCCAATCAAGAGGACGTCTTTCAACATGCTGGTCAAATAAGCATAGAACAATTTGATGATATTATTGAATGGACCAAAGAAAAAGAACAAATTGGTCAATTGTATTCTTTTGATGCTCTTACGGATTTTTCTTATATAGAATAATGGTTGGTTAAGCGAGGCTTAGCCTCTTTGCGCTTGCCATGGTGTAAGGGATGTTTCTATATAATCTAAGACTTTAAATAGCAGAATGCCTACAAATCCCAACGTCAAAATACCACTAAACATCTCAACGTAATTCATTTTTGTCCAAGCACTTAGTATATAATAACCAATGCCATAGGTTGTTGCATAGTTTTCAGCAAAAAATAAGGATGCAAGCGCAATACCAATACTCATTCTTAATCCGGTAAATAGATTGGGCAAAATAGCAGGTAGTATTAAATATCTAATTTTCTGTCTCCGATTAACCAGGTAGCTGTCCATGACTTTAAAATATATAAGGTCAATCTGCTTAATGCCATCTCTCATGGATAAGATAATCTGAAATACTATAATCCAAACCATCAATATAATCTTGGACGTATTCCCTAGTCCGTACATCAACATAAAAACAGGTAAAAAAGCGACCTTGGGTATTGGATATATAAAATATAGAAAGGGAGATATGAGCTTGTTTGCCCGATGACTCATCCCTATCAAAATACCAAGCGGGCATCCAATCAACATCGAAATAATAATGGCTGTTATAACCCTAAGGCTACTTGCTGAAGAATGCTGGGAAAGTACCCCAATATGGCTTAGTGTATAGAAGATTGTTTCAAGAGGTGAAGGCACTGTATGTGTGTTTAATAACAAATGAAAGACTTCCCATATTAGTAAAAAACTAAATAGGCCTACAATAATATTTTTGAATTGAAAGGTATTATTTTTCATCCCAACACCTCCATATTCAAGGCTATTCGAATTTTTATACATGCATCATAAAATCCCAACTGTTCCCTAGGATTCTTTATACCGTAGTATGCATTCTCTAGGGATGAAATACCGCCCTCATCATTAATCATAAGAATGGACTGACCTAAGATCATCGCCTCTTCAATATCATGGGTTACAAATAATAGGGTTCCTTTTTGCTTCTTTTGCTCTTTTAAAATCAATTTCTGTAGTACTTCTTTGGTCATAGCATCCAAGGCCGATGTAGGTTCATCCATAAGAAGTAGATCCGGCTTTTCTACAAGGGTCCTAGCCAGTGCCACCCTTTGCCGCTCACCACCGCTTAATTCGTTAGGATACTTATGCCCATGACCATTAAGGCCAATCTCTTTTATCATATCCTCTACAACCTGATCATAATCCTTCCAACCTTTAATCTTAAGTGGCATAGCGATTGCTTCTCTCACTGTTTGCCACGGAAATAGTCCAAGCTCTTGGAACAAAAAGGATGTTTCCTTTCGTGGTTGACTGAGGGTCAAACCCTTTATGGTTATAATACCTTGATCCGGCTTAAGAAAACCTGCTATTAAATTCAATAAAGTGCTTTTGCCTGAACCTGATTTTCCAATGAGTGCATAAGCAACTTTCTCTTCTAAATCCAAATTTAGTCGATCAAAAACCTTCTGTTTTTCAAAACTGACTGTAACATCTTTGATTTGCACAAATATACCCATAATGAACTCCTACACATTCAATCTACTTGAGACATTGTTCCTTAATCCAGCTTATATCCTCCGCCTATGTATTAGAAGTTTTCTTAATTTTTCAACGGACATCGGTCGATGGTAGTAATAGCCTTGTATAGCATCACACCCAATAGACTTTAAGTAATCTGCTTGGTCCTTCTCTTCGACACCTTCAACCACCACTTTATAGCCTAAGTCATGCAAAAGACCGACTATATACTCCATCATAGCCCTTGATTTTTGGTTGCCTGGTAACTTAACCACAAAGGAACGGTCGATTTTAATGGTATCTACTTGCATTTCAGCCAAATAGGATAAAGAAGAATACCCTGTTCCAAAATCATCTAGTGCCACACCAACACCCATTGCACGAATGCCTTTCAATATATCATTTGCATGCTCAGCATCCTCAATAAAAATCGTTTCTGTTAGTTCAATATATAAATGCCGCGCTGTGATTTCATATTTTTCCATAGTATCACGAAGAATTGTGATGATAGAATTATCCCTTAGCTGAAGAGGCGATAAATTAACATGAATAACAAAATCTGTGTTATCTCTAAGTAAATCTTTACAGTCTTCACACGCTTTTGATAAAATTTGTTCTCCTATGATATTAATCAATTCAGTTTCCTCTGCTACAGGAATAAAAGTATTTGGATAGATTATAGACCCGTCTTTTTTTATCCATCTAGCTAAAACTTCCGTTCCCACAATTTCTCCTGAATGAGGTTGAACAATCGGTTGATAGTAAGGAATAAACTCTCCTAATTCTATACCTAATCGCATATCTCTTTCTATGTTAATTCTTGCGATAAAGACTTCTTTTTCTTTCGTTGAATAGAACTCAATGCGCCCTCTACCTTTATTTTTTGCAAGGTTAAGTGCAAGGTCTGAATTCTTCAGTAATTCCATTGGTTGTGTTGTTTCAGATTCTGGAAAAGCAACACCGATACACACACTTATGTTAACCTTTTGACCTTGTATCTCAAAATTACTATTAAAAACCGACTGAATTCTTTCTAATGGCAAATATATTCGGTTTTTATGAATCAGTTTATCCATGATCACAACAAACTCATCCCCACCAAGTCTTGTCAAAGTAACCTCACTCTTAAAGACTGAAATGACCTCATTTGCGACTTGACGTAATAATTCATCACCTGCTTCATGTCCATATTCGTCATTGATTTCTTTGAAATTATCTATATTAAAAGCAATAAGGGCTACTTGTTTATACCTTTCATCTAAAAAACGAGCCAATCGGTCAATAAACAATTCCCGTTTCGGCAAATGTGTCACTGCATCATAATACTTATGGAAATTAATTTCTTCTTCATAGGCATAATTGGCTGTCATATCTCTTATAACTGCTGCAAATTCTCCCTTGTCTAATAAAAAAAGAGAGATTTCACAATTAATCTTCCTGCCACTTGCACTTGTATGAATCCAGTCAAATCGTGTAATCTTACCCTCAGATGCACTACTAAATAATTCGGTTCCATAATCATAAGATTCTCGCCCATTTTCTTGAACCAATTCCGAAAATTCCATTGGGCTATGCCCAATAATATCTTCTCTGGATCTCTCAAAAATCTTTTCTGCCCGTCTGTTACAATCAAAAATAATTTCATTGCTGATGAGTATAATGGCATCGGAAGAGTTATTAAATAAGTTGATGTATTTACTATACGTTATGTCATCTAATTCTTTAAGATAATTAAAATTCAAGAAAACAAGAGAAATAGTTATGATTGCTTCAAATGCCGCTGCAATCATGTATCCTAATATAAGAAATTCTTCATTATATTGTACGATAATGAAATCCATGATATGCAAACCAAAAAGTATAAACGTTACACCAACAATTTTAGATGGGAGAAGATGACGCAGTACTTTGTTCATCCAGAAAAAGCCAACGAAAATAGATGCTACCCCAAATAAAACATAGCCAATACCTTCAAGCTGATCCGTCTTCTCAAAAATAATCAGAGTCACAGGCATTAATATTAAAATGCCAACCATCCCATAGAACTTAACTAAGTCTAATAACTTATTTGAACCAGTCGAAAAACTTATATGGAAAACAATTGTACGAGCGTGTCCGCAACTAAAAAAAGCAGTGTTTTCAATGTTTAGTAGATGATGAAAACACTGCTTCTAAATACAACTCAGTTAAAAAACCACGAAATTTGATTTTCGTGGTTTTTTGATATAGATTTAAATTTTAAATTTACGAATCATAGCCTGAAGGTTTTGAGCCATTACTGACAAATCCTCACTTGCGTCTGCGATCTGTTCAGAAGATGCCGTTTGTTCTTGGATTGCTGCAGATGCCTGCTCCGTTGAAGCGGCATTTTCTTCAGCAACTGCGGAAAGTGTGTCGATATTGCCCATGACGTTCGACTTGTTTTCCTCCATTTTAACGCTTGTTTTACTGATTAAATTTACCAGTTCTTCGGATTTAGCGATGGCTTGGGCTATTTGATCAAACGTTTCCTTCGTCATTTCAACTGACTTTTCTTCTTCTTTCACGATAACACCCGATTCTTTCATCTTTAAAACGGCTGTTTCTGCATCCTTTTGAAGTTTAGAAACCATTTCGTCAATTATACTGGTGGTCGTTCTCGATTGTTCAGCAAGTTTTCTAATTTCTTCTGCAACAACAGCGAAACCACGGCCATGCTCACCTGCTCTAGCAGCTTCTATAGAAGCATTAAGGGCCAGTAAGTTTGTCTGCTCAGAAATTGATGCAATCATGCTACTGGCTTCACTTATTTTTGTCGAACTTTCATTGGTCTTTTGAATGCTACTAAAGACCACGTCAGAAGCACGGGCGTTCTCCAGTGTTTTTTGCGCCAGATCCGAAACGACTTTTAGCCCGGTGGCCACAAGTTGGCTCATTGTTGAAGAAGCGTGTGCTAAATCTTGGGTGCCACTTAAATTGATTTCTATTTCTTTACTCAAGTGCGTCAGTGCACTGGCTGCATCCATGGTATTTTTAGCTTGATCCGTTGCACCTTTAGCAATTTCGTTAATGGTCTGAGCCACTTCCTCTGATGCAGTGGCCGATTGTTGAGCCGTCGCTGTCAGTTCTTCAGATGTAGCAGAGACTTGTTCTGCAGTGCTTGAAACATTGATTAGAAGCTCACGAACGTTGCCCGACATTGAAAACAGCGATTTCGTCATCAGTCCGATTTCATCTTTCCTATTTTCAATTTTTGAGAAATCATTTTTATCATCTGATCTGAAATCCAGTGTCGCTTGTTTGTCGACGATTTGTGTCAATGAAACAATCGGTGTTGATATGGTCCTTGCAAGTAAGAACGCCACGAAAGATGAAATCACAAGCATGATGACGATGACAATCACCAATGTCGTTAAAAGCGTATTTACGCCCGCCAACGCTTCACTTCTTAAAGCGACATTGACTAAGAACCAGTTTGTGCCTTCAATGCTGTGAAACGCTTCATAAAGATCAACACCCTTATACGTATATGAACCGACGCCAATTTTCTTTTCGAGTATTTCCTCAAATACCTTTGCAAGTGGTTCCACTGTCTTATCTGTTTTCGCCACTTCTATAGGCTGGAACTGTGACATAACCAGTTCTCTATCATTATGGGCGACAACAATACCTTTATCATTTATCAGATAAGCGTAGCCTTCCTCACCAAATCCCATTTCATCGGTAATTTCCGATAACGCGTTGCCATCACGTCTTGCAATCAACGCACCAACAACACGCCCATCATTGAAAATAGGCACAGCATACATCAAAACAGCTGAGTTCGTTACTTTACTGATTAAGACGTCTGACACATTCATTTCACCTGAAAGCGCCTTTTGGATATATGACCTGTCGGATAAGTCGGTTGTTTCACCACTGGATACATATGTGGCCTGACCTGACATTGAGACGACTCCAATATCAAGGTACCCCAACCTTTCAATATCCTCTTTTAAAGACTCTTGTTGAATCTTAAAATCCATCGTTTGTGTTCTTGCGCGATTGGCAATCTCTTGTAAAAGCTCTAACCGAGCGTTGACAATTATCTTTATTTGATCAGAACCCAGTTTCGTTTCATCGACCAGAGCAACTTCCACTTCGCTTGTGAGACTTTGGCTACTGATGAATATTGAAATACCACCTAATATTCCACATACCATTACAACCAGTAAAACAATCAACAACGTAATCTTCCTCGTTATACCACTCTTCATGCGCATTCCCCCTTATTTGTCTTTAAATAGTGCCTATTAATGCCACAAATTTCGTTAAAAAAATAACTTTTTTTGTCCAACAGTCACTACATTTTCTTAACACCTAAATTCTACGTCGTTTTACGAAAACCATTAAAAATCGATATTTTCGCTGAACCTACGAAGAATTCAAGTAGTTACTCCTACATTTTAACATTATTCACACCCCTTCCTCAACACATTTGAATAAGATATACCCATTATTCTCAATTAAGTTGCAAATATCACAATACTAGGTTCAATTAATAAACCACTCGATTCATTCAAGCGATTCAAGCGCCAATTTATCAATCGTTACGACTCTAAGCAGATACATTTTTTATACACCTCTTGATAAGGATATTTGCTTGAGAGCTTCATAATCACAGACCTAGCTGTTTTGATAATTTTGGCCGCAAGAAAAACGTATTTCAAGCGAAATGTCTTTATCTGCTGCCTATATTCAGACACATCCAAGTAGTCAAATTTGAAGAGTAAAAACAGATTGTATGAAAGCATCATCATTTGGAATACTGCTTCATTTGCCCAGAATGATTTCAAAAGCAAGTGGCCTACTGACATGTCGTATTTTGCTTCTTTGATATAGTTTTCAGCATTGCCACGCTTTTCATAGGAGAGAACCACCGCTTCTGACTCTAGGTCTGTATTGGTGACAAAGAAAAAATAGTCGTACTCTGAACCTTCTAACAGGCTTAACTGAGCTCTTTCTTTTTCGGGTTTCAGAACGCGAGACACGACAAATCTTCTTTTTTTCTTCCACTTATCCAATTTTATAAGCAGCTCAGCGGTTTCTCTGCCGTCTATACCTTTAAGAAACACAGCAGAGGAAGCGGTCACTTGGGAGACAAGTGTTGCATAAGCTTTAGCTTTAATTAAGTATTTGCAACCAAGAGACTCGATTGTTTCAATGATTTCTTCATCGAAGTAGCCACTATCCATACGGAAAAAGATTTCCAAGTTTTGAGCTTTAAGAGTGGCAACAATCTCTTTAATCAGTTCAGCAGCACCATTTGCGGTGTATGCATTACCACTTCTAACAAAACCAGTGACATAGGCTTTGAGTTCATCACAAAAGGCAAACTGGACATTGTAGCATCGATTGCCCAGCTTTTTAGGATTGTAACCTTTAGTAGCGCCTTCTTGGTGGCCTTCTACATTAATGACACTGCTATCGATATCAATAGTGATGGATGTCAATCCACTTTTAGAAAGTAGCTTTTTAAACACTTTGAAGTTGATTTCTCTGAACATTTGCGTCGTTTTGAAGCTGAAGTTGCTTAAAAAACGCGACACGGTTTCAGGCTCTTTAACAGAAATATCGAATTCACGAACAAGGGGATCATTCTTTAAAAGTTTTAAACGTTCGAGCTTATCTATGCCTATAAAATGACCAGAGAGCATGGTTTTAACATGATTCATTTTAATCTTGTTTACAGAAGCGCTTTCAAAAGTGAGGTCATTTTCAATCATCTCAAAAATGCCGTTATTTTTAGTGTTCTCTAGCATCAGAAAAAGTCCTGCATTTGAGGTAAGATTTTTAGCCTTAAACTCGATTTTATTTATCATAAGCCATCTCCTTCACAACACCTCTATTTGTTACATTTTTACCCATCAAACAAGACAAAAAACATACAAATAGATGTTAATTTGCTGCAATTTTCTTTCACCCATTGGGTGAAAGAATGGTTTTGGCTTAACGATTATAAATACTTGCTTAAAGGGTTATATGAGTAGATTGCACGTAGAATCTAGGTTATATATATGTAGAAACTGATTAAAGCTAAAAGAGCATACTTTAATAGACTATTAAATACCACTTGTTCCTCAAAGAGGTTAAGCATTGTTAGTACAATAAGTATCAAATAGCCTACGAAAGCAATTCTTAAATTGTAGATATACTTAATTCCACCGAAGCGGTGTAGCATTGTCAAAACCAAGATAAGCACTAACACAGTGGCGATTTCTAGAAGTTGAACAAAAAGCAACATTTCCATTGTAGCTCCTAACTTTATAAGGCATCCTTATATCCTGTTTGTTTATTATAACATCATATCCACTAGATTCCCAGATGCTTGATGCCTTATTGCATCTTTATAGGGGTTGGTTTTGCCAATGGTTGTTGTTTTGGTAAGGCCGCCTGATACATAACTGATACCACACTCCGGACAGATACTATGAAAGATCTGTACACTTTGGGCTATAACCTCTTTGCCTTCTTGTTTGGCATCCGCCTGTTCATTAGAAACATGCTCCATTTCATGAGAAACCACAGCCGATGCTGCCTGACTTGGACTTAGTTGGGTCGGTGCCTGAAAGGAAACACTTGCATCATCGGACTGGTCCTGATAGGTCCTTGATGCACATGTTGTACATTCAACAACACCCATACGTTTTAATGTTTTATCATCAAAAACATTTGCAAGTGTTGACAGTCGTTGCTCTTTGGATACCAATTTATTGCTTAATTGTTGAGGTAAACCTATTTTTGATGAATGCCCAAATTGTTGGAGCGACTTTTTCCCATCATCAATAAAAAGTCCACCCATTGTCTTATTATGACTTAAAGACTTCTGAGCCTCACCAGAATTTACTTTTTCATTAATTCCTTGAACATTACGCACCTGATTAGCTGCTTGAGCCGAGTATATTCTATCCATAAAATCACCTGCTTATATTATACACGCGATTGGAAGCTTTGAAAAGTAGTCGATTCTCTGTAAAAAAAAGAACCTCAAAAGAGATCCTTCTTACTAAGCTAGTAACGAGATTCGAACTCGTGACCTCATCCTTACCATGGATGCGCTCTACCTACTGAGCTATACCAGCATATATATGGTTATAATCTGTCCAGCCCTTTAGGCCACTTTATCTATTATAACCATATCTTATAACTTGTCAACCATAAATCCTTACTTTTTTTCTTTCATAATGATTTCCAGTTTTTTCTTAATACGCTGTAGGGCATTGTCAATAGATTTTACCGGTTTTTCAAGTATCTCTGCTATTTCAACATACCCGATGCCTTCAACATAATATTCTAAAACATCCTTCTCGAAATCACTTAATTTGTCTGCTAACTCATCTTCAATAATATGTATGTTTTCCTTGTCAATAATCAGTTCTTCCGGATCAACGATCTGCTTAGAGGGCATGAGGTCCATAAGGACGATTTTGTCATTGTCTTCTTCAAATATCGGTTTATTCAAAGAAACATAGGAGTTTAAAGGCATATGTTTCTGCCTTGTAGCTGCTTTTACAGCTGTGATGATTTGCCTCGTGATACAAAGATCAGCAAAAGAAAAAAAGGACGATGCTGTATCATTTCTATAGTCTCTAACAGCCTTAAAAAGTCCAATCATACCTTCTTGTATCAAATCATCTCTGCCTGCACCCATTAAAAAATAGGATTTTGATTTTTTTTCCACCAGCTTTTTGTATTTGTTCATAAGATAGTCTAATGCATAATCATGACCTTCTCTAATAAGAACAACGATTTCTTCATCTGTATAAATGGTTAGTTCTTCAAATGCTATGACACGTTCTATTTAAGACAACCCCTATCTTTGACGACGAAATTTTTCCATCCATGCTAATGTTTCTTTATTCAAATGACCCTCCAAGCGGTTTGTTGTCCTTGAAGGTTTTTCCAAGTAATCTGCTTTATACTCTTTCCTAGTGGCTTGAATGTCACTTAAAAGCTCTCTTGCAGACATTCTTGCTGCCCCTTTTGCTAATATAATCGTTTGTTCAAGAGCATCGGAAGTAGCAACTCGAATCTGATAATCTCTGGCATACTCAGTAGCAACTTTTTCAATATAATGGTCCGCTGTTTCATGCTCTTTTGTATAAATGACATGAATGTTATGATATGCATCAATACTTCTGACCGGATTTTTCGCCTTGTAGGCATCAAAAACTACGATGATTTCATTCTTTTTATAGCCTTGGTAATCACTTAGAATTTCTAGCAGACGTGTTCTTGCATGATCAAGTTGATCCTCCATCGCCATTGTCTTTAGCTCAGGCCAGGCATGGATAATATTATATCCATCGACGAGAAGTACTTCTTTTGCCACGTTAGAACCGCCTCTCTATTTACAAGTTTCCCCATAATTTTAGGATATTAGTATATCAGATTTCACCGTTATTGTTAAGACCTATTTTCCTATAGATTTCTCTGTCTTAGTGCCTCATACATTAAAACACCAGCTGCAACACTTGCATTTAGTGAATCAACATTACCTTTCATGGGAATACTCGCAATAAAGTCACATTTTTCTTTAACCAATCGGCTAAGTCCTTTGCCTTCGCTACCGATTACAAGCGCCATAGGGCCTTTGAAATCCACATCATACATGCTTGTGCCTTTCATATCTGATCCGGCTACCCATATACCTTTGCTCTTAAGATCTTCAATGGTTCTAACAAGATTAACCACTTTGCAGACTGGTGTGTACTCTATAGCACCTGCTGATGTTTTTGCCACTGTCGCCGTTAGTGAAACTGCTCTGTTTTTGGGTATGATGATACCATGAGCACCTGTTATGTTGGCCGTACGAATAATTGCCCCTAGGTTATGTGGATCTTCGATGCCATCTAAGATTATAAAAAATGGTGCTTCGTCTCTTTTCTTAGCTTTTTCAAAAAGGACTTCCAATTCAACATAATCATGGGCAGCCATAAAAGCCAATACACCCTGATGTTTTCCTTGGTTACTTAATTGATCGAGCTTTTCTCTTGCAACATATTGAACAAGAATATTCATGTCTTTAGCTAATCCCAATATTTTTTGTGCACTACCTTCTTGATGCCCGGATTCAATCATCAAAAGTTTATCAACGCTTCTACCTGATTTTATGCCTTCTATTACTGCATTTCTTCCAAATACGATTAACTCGTTGACTTCTTCTGTTTCATGATTATCCTGGTTCCTTCTTTTATTATTCTTATTATTTTGATTCATCTGATCCTTCTTTCTAAACGGTTGTCGTATAGCCTAATCACTATGGGAAACTTCATTTTCTCCGGTACTTGGAGCAGTATCCGATTGGGTTAACTGGGTGGACTTCAAACCTGTGGCAATTAGTGCCACAAGACGTTCAAGCTGTTTGGTGACATATAAATAGCCTATAAGTGTTTCAAATCCTGTTGCATGTTTGTATGTAATCAAGTCTGTGTTTTTCGGTTTAGAACCCGACTTGGCATTCCTACCTCTTTTCATGACACTTAGCTCTTCTTCAGTTAATGTGTCTTTAATGGTGTGATAAATCTTAGCTTGTGTTTTGGCATTGACATAGAGACTGGATTCTTTGTGCATTTTACCAACCGCTTTACTACCTTTACTGATGATATAGGTTCGAATAATTAAGTCATAAATGGAGTCACCAATATATGCTAAAGCCAGTGGTGAATACGTATGGACTTTCATTTCATCCAAGGATAACTCTTTTTCTAAAAATGTCAGAAAATCATTCAATACATCCACCTTATACCCTTCTGAATTTTACACCTTCTCTTGTATCTTCAAGTAAAATACCCTTTTTCATGAGATCATCTCTGATCTTGTCTGATAAAGTAAAATCTTTGTTTTTTCTTGCTTCTTGGCGCTTTTGAATTAGTGCTTCAATATCAGCATCTAGTATATCATCTTCTGTATCTAAGTCAATACCAATAACATCACACAAGGCTCTTAATGCATCCAAGACTTTCTGAATAAAAGTTTTTGAGGAAGATATGGTAGCCTGGGTATTGGCAAAACGAATCAGCTCAAAAATAGCAGATACGGCATCGGCTGTGTTAAAATCATCATCCATAGCTTTCTCAAACTTATCTTTAAAGCTTTCTAAAAGTTGTATATCGGCCTTTTCTTCCTCTGTCACATTTTCTAGTTCACAATGTTCATAAAGATACACAAGGTTCTTCGCACCTGTTTGAATACGTTGCAAACTATTAGCGGCAGCTTCCATCAAATCACGACTGAAGTTGATTGGACTTCTGTAATGAGCACTCAACATAAAGAATCGTATCACCTCATAGGGAAATTCTTCAGTAATCTCCCTTACTGTAAAGAAATTACCTAATGATTTGGACATCTTTTTATTATCTACATTAATAAAGCCATTATGAAGCCAGTATTTGGCAAACGGTTTACCATTGGCTGCTTCACTTTGAGCTATCTCATTTTCATGATGGGGGAATATTAGATCCGTACCGCCACAGTGAATGTCGATGGTGTCCCCAAGATAACGTTTCGCCATGACCGAGCATTCTAAATGCCAACCCGGTCTTCCATCGCCCCATGGTGATGGCCATGACGGTTCACCTTCTTTTTTGGGTTTCCACAAAACAAAATCCATTGGATTGATTTTGGCTTCATCTACAGCGACCCGAGATCCCGCCTCTAAGTCATCCGGATTCTTCTTTGATAATTTACCATAATCCTTAAAATTTCTGGTCGCAAAGAAAACCGTACCGTCTACTTCATAAGCAAACTTCTTGTCCAAGAGTATCTGAATCATATCCACCATATGCGGTACTTCTTCTGTAGCTTTTGGTGTATGAGTTGCTTTATGAATTCCAAGACCTTTTGCATCTTGTTCAACTTCTTGAATGTATTTTTCTGCTATCGCTTCCGAAGTTACGCCTTCTTCTTTGGCCTTATTAATAATCTTATCGTCCACATCTGTATAATTCTGAACATAAGTTACATCAAAACCTTTGTATTCAAAATAGCGTCTGACAACGTCAAAAACGATAAATGGTCTGGCATTGCCAATGTGTATATGGTTATACACCGTTGGCCCGCAAACATACATCTTGACCTTCCCCGGTTCGACCGGCACAAAAGTTTCTTTTTTTCGAGTAAGTGTATTGTATAATTTCATTTATAAATCACCTCATAATTCATCTTGCATATATTCTGGACAGTTTCTACATCTTTCTTCTTCTAAGGTATTTAAAGCATCTAACGATAGGCCGCCTTTGCCTTTTTCCAAGTTTTCTATTCTAATCTGAAGTCTACATAACTCATGACGTATCGGATCAGGAAAGTGTATTTGATCGAGTGTGTCTTGAGGATGGGTTATTTTTTTATCGTTTCTCTTTACAACCCTACCCGGTATGCCGACAACTGTCGAATTGGCTGGCACTTCACTTAAAACAACTGAACCTGCGCCTATTTTTGAATCCTCACCAACCGTAAAAGATCCCAATACTTTTGCACCTGCACTGATCATGACGTTATCTCCAATTGTTGGATGACGCTTTCCATGTTCTTTGCCTGTACCACCAAGTGTCACCCCTTGGTAAAGGGTTACATTGTTTCCTATAATCGCTGTTTCACCGATAACCACCCCATGTCCATGATCAATGAACAGTCCAGCGCCAATAACGGCGCCTGGATGAATCTCGATACCTGTTTTTCGGGTTGCCCGTTGTGATACCCATCTGGCTAAAAAATAGTGTTTTCTAAGAAATAGCCAATGAGATAACCGGTATCTGAGAATGGCATGGAAACTCGGATATAAAAATACCTCCGACGTTTTTTTGATGGCAGGGTCTCTTTCCTTAATCACTTCAATTTCTTCTTTTATATATTTCATTATATTCATTTAATTACCTCCTGATATTCAAAAGAGTGACTTGTCATACTATTTAGATACCTTACAAAGAAGTCCTTCTTTGCGTATGCATAACATATAAATTAAAAAACGCCTCTTAATATAATAAGAGACGGTTTATCCGCGGTTCCACTCTTGTTGAAGCTTTGCTTCCACTTGATATCGATATAACGGTCGATGCCCGTATCAAGCTAATATTATTTCACTTGAAAAGCTCACGAATGCACTTCATCTATCAATAAAACAAATGGACTCTCAGCTTTATTCCATTCTCTCTGTGGTTCTTGATATGATTACTCTTTCGATCATAGCTTTTATCTATTGCTGATTATTTATCTCAAAAATATCATAACCCAAATATACTATATAATACTTTACAAATTTCGTCAAGGACAAAGAGGCTACGCCTCGCTTTGCAAAGCAAATTGTTCATGGTTTATTACCAAACATAAATTTCATAATAACGTTTTTCCAAATATTCCTTAATCTCATTACCGGAGCTTAAAGATAATAAATGATCGATTTCTTTATCCCATATGGCTTTATTGGTCTTACTGGCTAACCATCTGGCTTTTGGAACCATGCTTGGGTTAACACATACCTGATCAACACCGATTGCAATCATAAAGGGGAGGAGTATTTCATTATTTGCCATATCACCTACAATACTAATCCAAGTCCCTTCTCTATGTGCAGCGATAACCACTTGTCGAATTGTCCGAAGCAGCCCTGGGTGGTACATATCAAAAAGTTCAAATAGGTTTTCATTTGCCCGATCAACCGCCGTCATCAATTGTATGAGTTCTGATGATCCTATGACGAGAAAGTCCACTTCTCTTGCAAAAATATCAATCATCATTGCTGCAGCAGGTATCTCAACCATCATGCCGATATCTATGTTGTTGTCATATAATTCATGTCGTGCGTCCAACTCAACTTTTGCTTCTTCAATGGCCATCTTTGCATCTAGAAGTTCTTCAATCTTTGTAACCATTGGTAATAAAATTTTTATTTTTCCATATGCACTGGCTCGAAGTAAAGCCTTAATCTGCGTCACAAACAAGGTTCGCTCTGTGAGTGTAACCCGTATGGATCTATAGCCTAACAAAGGGTTTCTTTCCTCATGAAAGTATATAAAAGGCATATCGTGGTTGGACGAACAATCCATTGTTCTAAAGATAATATCAGCATTTTCAGCCAACATAACTGCTTCACGGTAGGCTTCAAGTTGAACCATCTCCTCCGGCATAGAAGGTTGTCCCAAAAAAACAAATTCTGTCTTAAATAAACCTACACTTTCGGCACCTTTTTCTTTAGCGACTAATAGAGCATTATTGTTCTCAACCTCAGCTGCAATCTCAAACTGGTGACCGTCTTCTGTTTTAGTTTTTTGCTTTGCAAAACTTAAAAAGATGTCTTCCAGCTCTTTTTCTTTATTCACCTTCTTAAAATAGAAGTCAATCATTTCCTTATCCGGATTAATGAATACTTCACCTTTTTGCCCGTCTACAATGACTTCATCGCCATCTTTTACAAGAGATAAAATACCTTTTGCGCCTAGTACAGCCGGAATTTTAAAGTTATTGGACACAAGGGCACTGTAGGATGTTTTGCCACCCAGTTCGCATACAATTGCAAGTACACTATTCTTATCCAAGTGAACGATATCGTTACCATCTAACTCACTTGCAAATATGATAACCGGTTCTGTCAAATCGCCAAGACCTTTATTTTCTATGCCAATGAGTTCTTTAATAATCTCTTCTGCAATATATTTTATGGATTCTGATTTTTTTTTCAGAAAATCATCCGCAACCTTGTCGAACATGGCTGCATATTTTTTTTTGACTTCGTTAAGAATATAATCTGCATTGATCTTTTGTTCTTGAATTTCTTTGCGCACTTGCCCTAGCAATATGGACCCATCATAAACACTTAGATGTCGTTTATAGACCTCTGCTTCTTCTTGTCCCAAAATATTGAGGGTCTTATTATAACGTCTTTCAAGTTCAATTCGACACTTGTCGACTGCAGTATTGAATCGTTCAAGCTCAAGTTGAGGGTTTTCTATTTTTCTATATACAACCTTCATCTCTACTTCACGCTTAACAAAGGCTTTTCCTATGGTGACTCCTTCTGCAACGCCAATACCTCTAATCATAGTATTGCCTCCAAACTCAATTCTAGTACCACACATTTTTGATGCATACTTTGTCAAGATTTATAGAATGTTTTCATCCAGCTTTTATTAATCAAGTTGTTTTAGTTATTGGTTAAAGCCTTCAGAAAGTATGTCGCATCGTTTTTAAAGTTGGCATTTGGATACGTATCTAGCATTTTTTGATACGTACTAATGGCTAAATCATTCTGATCTAATCTTTGATAGGATCTTGCCAAATAGTACAATGCTTCATCTGAAAAATAATCATCTTTCTCATATTTGGATGCCAGTTCGAGATTCGTAATCGCCTCTTCATATCTGCCATTCCTATAGTCTCTGTAACCTTGGTTATAGGCATCTAGAGCTACTTGGGGGAATATATTCTGAACAGTTTTTTCATAAGTAGCCAATGCACTTTCACTTAGTGCATCTGGTTCAACTTCTTCCAACAACCTGGCTGCTTCTGTTGCTTTGTCATCTTCATATAGGCTTATAACCCCTAGTAATTTTTCACTTTGCGTTAACTGACGCTGATTTTGTTCCAATTCTGATGTCAGAACATTCATCTGCGTATCTGCCTGCTGAATGCTTTCTTCCATACTTTCAACTTGACCTTCTAAAACACTCTGATTGGCTTCAAGAGCATTTACTTGATTCACCGCTTCTATATTCTTGTTTTTCTGACTACTCAACAAACTGGGTACGATTAGAAAGGCCATAACCGCCAAACCAATGCCAACACCCACTAAAACTGCTGCAAATTGGAACATACTGTTGTTCATAGATACTTTAGCACTATGACCAAGGGAAGGTAATCCAAAATAACCCGGTTCTTTTTCTTTTACTTCTTCAAATGCCTCATCCGTATGTCCCTCTGATTGAATCCATGTCATATATTTTCTTGCTGTACCATGATTATGATCAATAGACAGTACCTTCTGAAGTTTACGTTTGGCTTTGTCCATTTGGTTTTCATGTATATAGCATAAAGCCAATAAACAATAGGCTTTCGTAAAATTCGGATTCAGTCCAATGACGGCACGTAATTGTATAATAGCCAAGTCAATACTATTTTGGTTAACAAACACCAAGGCTTGATTATACTTTTTTATTGCATTGTTTAATTTATCTAAATGAACTTGATTGTTTTGAATCCGGTCCATGTAACCTGTCGCTTCATTATCTAACGGTTCAATATTCTTGCTGATTACCCATTGTTTAAATGCCATAACCGGTTCACCTATTTCTAAATAAACCAGACCCAATAAATTTCTAGCTTGAATGTTCTTTTTATCTAGTTTTATACTCTTATTTAGTAGGTCAATAGCGCCACTTAAATCTCGAATTTCAACTTTTTTTAATCCTAGATTATATATTTTTTTTGATTCAATACCAATTTTTTTATAAATTTCAATCGCCACATGACAATGATTGCAAAATTCTTGGGTATCAAGTAGCTCTCCACATTTCGGACATATTTTCGCCATTGTTTACCCCCTCTTATTTTTTATTTTTTAGCTCTTGAATCAACGCACTTAGAATATCGGACATGTCTTTTGAATCATAGGCATTAATAACTTCCTCGGCCTCTTCAATCTCTAGACATGGTTGGTATTTTTTAATCTCTTCATCAAAATTAATCATCTTTTAGCCCTCCTCAATTATTTTTATGATGTCACCTACAAGATATAAAGAACCCACACAACATAAAAGTTGGTCATCCTTCATATCCTTTCTTCTTTTTACGATTAAGTCTTTTAATTGATCTATAAGGTACACGTTCTCGAATCCGTTTTGCCTAAAGAGAAGCCTAAGCCGCTCTTCTTTTTGGGCTTTTATATATTTTTCTCTTGGAATAAATACAGATCGGAGTCTTTTTATGTTACATAGTATTTCTATCATTTCAATGTCTTGCTTGTCGTCCATACATACAAATACCAAATCAATCGTCTTATGTTTTTCATGCCTATCAATATGATTTACAAATGCTTCGATGCCTTCCTTATTATGGGCACCATCTAATAAGATACCCGGTGTGATATAGGTCATGCGCCCTAACCATTTGAAATTGTTAATACCCTCTATTACATCTGATTTGGTAAACTTAAATTGTTGTTGTAGCATATGCATACCGGTAATTGCAATTTTTGCATTATCAATCTGGTAGTCTCCAGCCGTATTCATGTGTATCGTTTCATATTCATAATACTTGTTCCTCAAGGAAAAATCAATGCTTTCTTGGTTTCGCACTATGATTTCGGCGTCAAAGGGAAGAACTTCAACATATGGCGCATTTATTTCTGCTGCTGCTGACCTAACGGTATCATTGACCTCTTCGATAGTATTATACAGTACAACCGGTATATTCGATCTCATTATGCCGGATTTTTCATAAGCAATTGCCTGTAAGGTTTCACCGAGTATTTGAGTATGATCTAAACTGATATTGGTTATGATGGTTAAGATTTTGTTATTAAGAGCATTGGTTGTATCTAAACGTCCACCAATCCCTGTTTCTAATATTATTATATCCGGTTTTTCTTTATCGAAATACATGAGGGCCATGGCGAATATGATTTCAAAAAAAGAAGCTTTTTCATACCCTTCAAGTGCCAACGCTTCCATATACTTATATAGACGTCTATAGATCTTTGTGAATGCATCTTTTGATATCATTTGATTATTAATGCGTATACGTTCTCTTATATCCACCAAATGTGGTGATGTAAATGTACCGACTTTGTATCCTGCTGATTGCAGAATGGAGGCCATCATCATCACAACTGATCCCTTACCATTGGTACCGGCTACATGAACAACCGGTATGTTTTCCATATACCCGATTTTACGTATCAAAGCCTTGATGACAACAAATCCAGGCAGTTTCCTGAATCTTGGTGTCTCTACTATTTCATTTACAATGTCTTCAAATGTCATACTATGCTCCTATCTATCTTTACCACTTCCTAAACTTATTTCTGATTATATCATATGTATGATCTTTTCTATGCTATGAATGACCCATTGTTTACACTTTATTCATTTTTCTGACCGCGATTTGACACCTTTTTTACACACTAAACCCATATTATCCCTATATAATCATAGTATAGAAAATTATTTAAGGAGTGATTATATGGAAAACAATATATCCAATCAAACAGATTTTAATGACAATCAAACAGGCATTAAACCTTCAAATCATCAAAAATACTCAAGAAAATGGTATGTAAAACTTACCGCTTATGTGCTCATACTCACTTTTGTAAGTGGCTTGACTTTTGGTGCGGGTTACTTGTCCGCACTGATTTATGGCGATCGTCTGACAAATGGAATTATTAGCACTTCCACACAAAATGCGGATGATCAACCAGCAACTGCTCAAGTACAGCCTATCCTCTCCGACTATACGGCTTCATCGGATATCTCGGCAATCGCCAGCGCTGTGAGCCCAGCTATTGTTACCATTTCTAGCTATTCCGAGCAAACGCCAGGTGGTATATTTGGCAATTCAAATGGTTTTTATGGTGGTACAGGTTCCGGTATCACATTCAAAATGGAGGATGATGAATTATTAATTGTCACCAATTATCACGTTATAGAAGGTTCCAACCAGATTGAAATAATATTTCATGATGGAACAACCGTTGCCGCTACAGTTTTAGGTTACGACTCCACCAATGACTTGGCTGTTCTTTCTGTTGATACAAAGATGCTAAAAGGTAAGCTGGATCAAATTGTCTTAGCATCTTTTGGTGATTCAGAGGAGATTCAGATCGGCGAGTTGGCTGTGGCTATTGGTAATCCATTAGGCCCTGAATATGCCTCTACAGTAACTGCCGGCATCATCAGTGCGCTTAACCGAGAAATCTATATTAATAAAAACACCTCCTATGTGAATCTTATACAAACAGATGCTGCTATTAACCCAGGCAATAGCGGTGGGGCCTTACTCAACGGCAAAGGTGAAGTCATCGGTATAAACAGTGCTAAATATGTCGACACCGGTGTAGAAGGTATTGGATTTGCCATCCCCATTAATCAAGCAAAAGAGACCATGGATACGATTTTGGAAAGTCGTTCCGGCGGAGACATCGCTTATCAATTGGCCGATGACCGAGCTTTCCTCGGTGTTCAAGTGATGGATATTACCACCGAGGTCTATAACAGCACGGGCATGCGTTTTGGAGTTTATATTACCGATGTCATTGCATTCAGCGGCGCTGAGGAAGCCGGCATCCAATCAGGTGATATCATCTATAGCCTCGATGGCAAAAAAGTCCAAAATGTACAAGTGCTCTTTGATATTCTAGAAAAAGCTAAGGTCGGTGACACTTTGGAAGTTGGTATTATACGTAACGATGAAATCTTAACTTTGAAAGCACCATTGTATAGCTACAAGAACATCATGGATCAACAATAAAATACGATTCATACAAGAAAAAAGGTTGATTATATTCATCAACCTTTTTTCTTGCCGTTCTTTTTCTTGTTTTTCTTGTTTTTCTTCTTAAGCTTTTTCTTATCTTCTTTTTTGTTTTTATCTTTTTGATTAGCTTGAATCAAATCTTTTATCTCTTTTATCTCTTTTATCTCTTTTATCTCTTTCGTCTCTTTCTTCTTAATTTTCTTAATCTTTGAGACGTCCTTCTCTATTGATGTTAAACGTAGAGGACAGTTTTTGCAGTACTTGTTGTTCTTTTTCCATTTATCACAGCATTTACTCGCCATTTAATCGCCCTTTCTGATGACTGGCCATTCAATGCAATTATATAAACATATAGCTCATCTTCCTCTATAGTATAGCATATTAGCCTTCTTTAGGCTATCGATTCAACCTATTGATGCTACTTATAATTGCCTTAATAGAAGCTTTACTTGTATTTCTATCTATGCCTAGGCCAAAAGCCGAGATGCCTTTATGATTCTTTAATTGAATGTAAGCGATTGCTTCTGCATTTTCACCTATACCAATTGCATGTTCATCATAAGATATAAGTTCATAATCCATGTTGCCTTCTTTTTGTAATCCATGAATGAAAGCTGATATAGGACCGTTGCCCTGGCCTTGTAATGTTTTTTCTACACCGTCTAAAATGACTTTCGCCTCAATCATAACCACTTGATCATTTTCTTCTTGATAGGTACTTTTAAAAGATTCTAATTGGAAGGTGCCTTCGACATTAATAAATTCATCAAAAAGAATGTTTTTGATTTCTAAGGCTGTTAATTCCTTGCCTGTTTGATCTGTCATCTTCTGCACCGGAAGGCTAATTTCAGGATGCATACCTTTTGGTAATTTATAGCCAAAAGCTTCTTCAAGGATATACGCGACACCACCTTTTCCGGATTGACTGTTGATACGGATAATGGGTTCATACTGACGTCCGATATCTGCAGGATCAATGGGTAGATAAGGCACATTCCAGAAAGTACTATCTTTTTCGTTGGCTTTTAGACCCTTTCTTATTGCATCCTGATGAGATCCTGAAAAAGCTGTATAAACCAACTCGCCAGCATATGGATGTCTTTGATGCACACTCATGCCTGTACATCGTTCATAAACTTCTATCACTTTATTAACTTCATCGATTTTTACACCAGGATCGACACCTTGGGTAAAGAGGTTCAAGGCAAGTGTTAGTATATCTACATTGCCTGTTCTTTCTCCATTACCAAATAAGGTTCCTTCCACACGGTCCGCACCTGCCAATAAGCCAAGTTCTGTTGCCGCTACACCTGTACCTCTATCGTTATGGGTATGCAAACTTATGAGTACACTGTCACGACGATTGATGTGTCGGCTAAACCATTCAACTTGATCGGCATAGACATTGGGCGTACTCATTTCTACTGTTGCCGGTAGATTTAGAATCATTTTATGTTCCGGCGTAGGTTGCCAGACGTCTATAACCGCATTTGAAACTTCTAGAGCATATTCCATCTCTGTCCCTGTAAAGCTTTCCGGAGAATACTCAAAAGTAAACTCTGTTTCCGGGTATTTGGCTGCATAGATTTGTAACCATTTCGCACCTTGTATGGCCATTGCCTTGATTTCTTCTTGACTCTTACCAAAAACCACATCTCTTTGTTGGGTGGAGGTTGAATTGTAAACATGCACGATTGCTTTTTTAGCACCTTTAAGGGCTTCAAATGTTTTTGCTATCAAGTGTTCTCTCGCCTGGACCAATACCTGAACCTTAATATCATCTGTTATGTAACCTTCTTCAATGAGCGTTCTAAGAAAGTTATATTCCGTATCAGAAGCCGAAGGGAATCCTATTTCAATTTCCTTGTAGCCCATTGATTTTATTAGATTAAAAAATTCCAATTTGGCCTCAATACCCATAGGTACGGGTAATGCTTGGTTACCATCTCTTAGGTCAACACTACACCAGACGGGTGCTTGATCCATTGTTTTTGATGGCCATGTACGGTCATGTAACTCCATTGTTGGGTATTTTTTATACTTCATATAACTTTTCTTCATACTAATTCCCTCCTATTTTTAATAAACAATTATATAAAAAAACCTCTCGTCTCTTTTGTATAGAGACGAAAGGTGACTTCCGCGTTACCACTCTGATTCATTCCAAAGGAATGCGCTCATTAAGATACCAACATATCTTTATCGATATAACGGTCGAACCCGACAATGCCTACTGTTACTTCAACATGTGACTCCAAGGCTAGTTCAATATCCCTTCACTGTTGTTTTGCACCTACCAACAACTCTCTGATGCTTCAGAATATCTACTGCTCCTCTTCACGGTCTTTACAGAATATAATTTTTACCATCATAACGCATTTTAATAACTCTGTCAAGTTATTGCTTTAAACTTTCAAGGCGCTCTTTGGTCTGTGTCAGCATTTGCTCATACTTAGATTGCTTTTCTCGCTCCTCAGTAATGACTTTTTCAGGTGCCTTAGCTACAAAACCTTGATTGTTCAATTTACCTGATACTCTTGCTAATTCTTTTTCAAGCTTTATCACTTCATTCTCAAGACGTTCAATCTCTTTCTCAATATCAACAAGCTCACTAAAGGGCATATAGATGGTGGCATTGGGTATGATGACAGATACAGCATCCTCATCTATATCTATTTTATGATGTTGTATCAGGACTTCACTGGCATAACCTAAGGTTGCAAAAAAGACACGCCCATCCTCAAAAGTCTGAACAACTGCCGGATCTTCTGAAACCACAAATACTTTGGCTTTCTTTGATGGCGGAACATTCATGTTCGCTCTTAAGTTCCGAATTCCTCTAACAGCCTCTTTGATCATGCTGATATCTGTTTCTTCTTTTTCAAAATGCCATTTCGTCTTAAATACCGGCCAATTGGATATCATAATTGATGGCTCTTCATCTTGAAGTGTTAAAAATATCTCTTCTGTTATAAAGGGCATAAACGGATGTAGTAATTTCAGACAATCAATTAATACCGTCTTCAATGTCCATAAAGCACTGTTTTTAGTACTATCGTCATCATTATAGAGTCTTGGCTTCACCATTTCTATGTACCAATCGCAAAACTCTTCCCATACAAAGTCATAAAGCTTTGAAACGGCAATTCCCAAATCATATTTATCTAAAGTATCTGTTACATCTTTGGTTAATGTGTTGACTTTGGATAAGATCCATCGGTCTGCAGGTGTTAACGCTTCAACAGAAGGTTCTTCCACTTTCTTGTCATCCAGATTCATCATGATAAATCTAGATGCATTCCATAACTTATTACCAAAATTCCTATTGGCTTCAACACGTTCTTGATAATAGCGCATATCATTACCGGGTGCATTTCCTGAAATGAGCGTTAGTCTCAGAGCATCTGCACCATAGGACTCTATGACTTCCAGTGGATCAATACCATTTCCAAGGCTTTTACTCATCTTACGGCCTTCTGAGTCTCTCACTAAACCATGCATGACCACCGTATCAAAAGGTAACTTACCTGTAAATTCAAGACCAGAGAACACCATTCTAATAACCCAAAAGAAAATAATATCATATCCGGTTACAAGTACATTGGTTGGATAAAAATACTCGAGCTCCGGCGTTTTTTCAGGCCAGCCTAAGGTAGAAAATGGCCAGAGCGCTGAACTGAACCAAGTATCCAGACTGTCTTCATCCTGTCGAATATGATTGGATTGACAATGGCTACAAACCGTTGGATGCTTTTTACTAATGGTTGTCGCACCACAGTCATCACAATAATAAGCAGGTATGCGATGCCCCCACCACAATTGTCTGGATATACACCAGTCATGTATATTCTCAAGCCAATTCATATAAACTTTGCCATACCGTTCAGGTACAAACTTTAAGTCACCACTTTTATATGCTTCTATAGCCGGTTTTGAAAGTTCCTCCATTTTAAGAAACCATTGTGACTTAATAAGTGGTTCAACCACCGTATTACAACGGTCATGAAGACCGACATTGTGGGTATGATCCTCTACTTTTACCAAATAGTCATTTTCATCTAAGTCTTTAACCAGCGCTTTTCGTGCATCATATCGGTCCATACCTGCGTATTTACCACCCTGTTCATTGATGGTACCGTCATCATGCATGACATTAATCTTCTCTAAATTATGACGTTCTCCAACTTCAAAGTCATTAGGGTCATGGGCCGGCGTTATCTTTACACAACCGGTTCCAAAGTCTTTATCCACATATGTATCTGCGATAATCGGAATCTCACGATTCACGATTGGCAGCACTACATTTTTACCAATAAGATGGGCATAACGCTCATCATCCGGATGAACTGCAACCGCTGTGTCTCCAAGTAACGTTTCGGGTCTTGTTGTTGCAATTTCTACGAATCCATCTTCACCCACAATCGGATACTTAATATGCCAAAAATGTCCCTGCATTTCTTCATGCTCAACTTCAGCTTCGGATATGGTCGTTTGACAAACCGGACACCAGTTAATCATTTTAGCACCTTTGTAGATATAGCCTTTTTCGTAATATTGAACAAATACATCGAGTACGGCATCTGAGCAACCTTCATCCAGTGTGAATCTTTCTCGATCCCAATCACAAGAAGTTCCAAGCTTTTTAAGCTGAGAAACGATGATACCACCGTATTCTTCTTTCCATTTCCATGCATGCTCCATAAAACCTTCACGTCCAAGGGTATCTTTATCAATACCTTGTTCTGCGAGTGCTTTAACAATCTTCACTTCAGTAGCAATAGCCGCGTGGTCCGTACCCGGTTGCCACAATGTTTCATAACCCTGCATGCGCTTCCAACGAATGATGATATCCTGTATTGTGTTATCTAGAGCGTGCCCCATATGCAGCTGCCCTGTTATATTCGGTGGTGGTATTACAATGGTAAAGGGTTCTTTTTGAGGATTGACTTCTGCATGAAAATATTTTTTATCCAGCCAGTCCTGATAGATTCTTTCTTCTACTTGCTTGGGATCATAGATTTTTTCCAGTTCTTTTGCCATTTTTATTCCTCCAATAGTCTATGCCTATATAGTGACATTCATTCCCTAAATAAATGATAGGATTAGAATCATGACGCCTAATAATAACATGAGGCCCCCAACGATTTTTAGTACGAGCATGCCACTTCCAATAAGCATTAGATATGATTTATTGTCCTTCGGTTGGTCTTCATAATTTTTTACTGTTTTGACACCACTTCTATATATTGATCTTGAACTTACTAATAAAATAAGTCCAACAAAAGCCAACATAATCCCAAATATCTCCATTGTCCACCCCTTAACCTGATAATAAAAAAGGTCCTATCGTTCACAATAAAGGACGATCAGACCGTGGTACCACCTTAATTCCTAGCCTAGCTAGGCACTTATGAGTCGATAACGGGACCAGACGTTTGTACTTACTTACTTTCAGCACAACTGCTCAAAAGCTACATTCTGTTGGGATTATCCAAGAGTCTTTCAGCCTAGGACTCTCATCTCTAAAGGATATCTTTCAACATACTCCTCTTTTTCATAGCATGTATGATTTTCGATTGAAATAATCGTATAATAGGTTCTAAGGTTTGTCAAGTCAAACTTACTTTTCTTTACCTTTCTCATGGCTCACGTGGCTCTTATAGTTGGTTAGTACAAGATTCATCATGCCACTTTCTCGTTCTGCTTTTTGAAGGTTAAGATATAATTCTTCCTTTTTTATGATATATTTTTCTAATAACATTTTCCTACCTTTTTCGGTAGCAAAATAATCCATATGATCCAGAATAAAGTCCACTTCATTAATGCCGTTTTTTTCTAATAAATCTTCAATATCAGACATCATAGCGGCTATACTATTGCTGATATTCTTATACTGCCTTTCTGCATGCATACGGTTTTTATAGTTTTCCCATCTCAGTTCTAACATTTCGCTGCTGTCAATTCTATATTTTTTACATTGATAATCAATAACACTTTGATTGTTGATGTATTTGATTTTTGTCTTGTTGGTGAGTTCAATGGTACGCTTCATCATTTTTTGATTCTTGCTTATTTCATATACCAGATAACGTCTAAAGATATAAACCCAAACTGTCGCAACAATAATGGCGACCATACTGATCATCGCTTCCAGTAAAATCGGTTTTTTATTGACAAAGAAAAATATCGTTAAAATAAATGCTGCTAATGCTGTTAGAATCGCAACTGTAATAAATGCATTCTTCACAAATTTATAAGCATTTTTTAACCGACTGTTTTGATAAAGAAGTTCACTTTTTTCAGATTCTAGGTAGGCCAAGTCTTGCTTTACCATACTTTGGTTTTTTTCATGGCCTTTCATCATATCGATGATTTTGTCCATTTGATCCTCATATTGCTCTAGATAATCAACCGTTCGTAGGCCTTGTCCACTTATTTTATCCTTGAATTCACCTTTCTTTACTAAAGTTTCTGAGTATACTTTGCAAAGTTTTTCCAGTTCTGCCTTACCCCTGCCGGACATAAGCTCAATACGCTGCATGGCTGTGATTTCATTGATAATTGCTTTATACTTTTCCTTAAGCTTTTCAATATCATCCATGGTTTTTATATAGCGTTGTTGAAGGCTTTTTGCTATTTCAGGATCTTCATATAACTGGTCAAGATCTATATCAATACCACCAACAACACTTTCTTCAATATGATTTTTTTTGTCCAAATAGAGTCTGATCTTGTCAAACAGCTTTAAAAATGGTGTGTATAAGGCTTTTAGTTTATCCATGCTCTCTCCTTTAGTCGATTGTGTTAAAACGCACTTCTTTCTTCCACTGATTAATCATCTCATCAATTTTGTTTTCAAAGCCTTCGTAATTACCCGCTTCTTTAATAATTATTCCTTGAGCGTATAATACGTCTTCACAAAACCGCTCTTCGTCATGGATTGTATTAATAACACCTATGGCTTTAATAATCTGTCGACAATTCTTATAGTAATTGGAGAGTTCAAGAACGTAAGCTCTTTTATAGTCTGATAACCTTATGACTTCATCCATAAGCATAATATACTCTGACCAGTTTTCTAATTTTTTCTCAAGTTGAGCTTTGAGATAACGCTCCAGCAATGTTTCATTACACTGTTCCTTAATCCTCCAATTGACCCGGTCTATATCGCCAAGTTCTAAATCTATCCGCACCATATCTACAAGAATATCAGAAGATTGTGTCAACTCATATGAACGTTCATATGCTGATAGCGCTTCAATATACTGATTCAGTTTCTCATAAATTTGACCATAATAATACCAGATCTTCGGATGGTCAAAGATATTTACAACCTCATCTAAGACCTTCAGCCCTTCCTCATATTGCTCTAATAGGATATGGTATCTAACTTTATTAAGATATATGGAGACATGTTTATCTGATTGAAGGGCTTTTTCCAAAGATTTTTTTGCCATCTCAAACTCTTCGAAGATCATATAAACAACTGCTATGTTGTTCTCTACACTAGCATCAAAGTGTATACTTTGAGCTGACTTATACCAATTAAGCGCCTTTTTATAGTGCCCCATACTATAAAACTGATCTGCTTTTTGTTTATACTGCAGATGCTTTGGTCTATTTAGGTGCTCCATCAATCGTTTTATAAAATCATGGTGATCAAGTTCCTTTGTATAAGGACAAAGATGAAGCATCCCTACCATGATTTCCATGATAGTATCATAGTTATCATATAATTTCTCTATTTCTATAACAAGATCTGTTAAACCTAGATCCTTTTTTAACCAACGCATAAAGCTTCTCTCTTCTATGATATCGGTAAATGCTTCTACATGATGATACATCCAGTAACAAAACCCTTCAAAACTATAGACGCTTTTTGAAATCGTATGAATGACGAAACCATGTTCCATTCCAATGGGACTTATACTTTTATACATCTATTATCAAACCCTTTGTTTTACTCATATCGCATCAAGTTGTTTTAACCAAATCCGCTATGGCGTATGCTATTGCATCCAGTATATCCATAAAATCATCTTGCATTGAGTAATAACGACCGCCTGTGCGTGTCAGAGGTTCATAGGCTTCAAGACTCTTATAATCTTTTTTTGCTACAACGTATGTGGTTATTTTTTGGGCAATCAATGCATTCACTACGTCTTCTACCGATTTACCACTTATTGTCGGTATGTGGGGTGGTGCATCTGTAATTAAAATGAAGATGTTTTTGAAGCCTTCACCATTTTTTAATTTTTTCAACAAGTCTATCCCTGTTTCTAGAGCATCCATAGAAGACTCCGGTATGTCACCACCGCATGTCCTGGGTATTTTTGTTACTTTCTTTTGGAATTTGTGTATATCTTTTGTCCATTTGTAGACTTTTGGCTTTTCTTTTTCAAGTAGATCTCCAAAACCAATAAGACCCAGATTATAGTCAATTTTTCTGGCTTCAAGAATGTTAGAAAAGGCGATGGCTTTTTCCTTCACCCCGTCAATATAGGTATCCATACTGCCCGTCGTATCCATTAGAAAAACAATATTAAGACCTTCACCTTCTACTGCAGAATGCTTCTCCACGTCCGGTAACCTAGGCATGGTTTTTTTCCGATCAAAAACACCGGATATTTCTTTTTCGGTGCTTTTATCTCTTACTGTCACTTCAAAAAGATTATCACTATTAATGGCGTACTTCACTGAAATCCGCGCATCATCGCTAATACCTTCTAGCATAAGAGATCCTGTGTATTTCTTTTCTTCTTCATGTCCTTCTTCCCATTGAAATACATCCACTCTAACGGTACTAGCCCCAGAGGTGGCACTATAGCCATCATCCGTCACTTCAATAGGAATGGTGCTACCCATTGGAATTATCGGTATTAATGATTTTTCTTTGGTCATTATATTGGTGATGGCCTCTGTACCAAAATTTTGCCTTGTAATTTGTCCAACCTTCACTTGGCTGTTGGGCAGATGAATCAGATAATTATACAAGGCCGCACCCATAGCGACACTTTTTGCCGGATCTGTTGCACGATAAGGCTCTTTTATAAAACCTGCCACCATTCTTTTTACCATTGGCACAAGGGTAGAGCCACCGACTAGTATGACTTTTGAAATATCATCGGGTGTTTGATCCGCTCTTTTCAAAGCTTCATTGATGATATCTTTACTTTTATCAATCATTGGTCGAATTAACGCCTCAAATTCATCCTTTGTTACCTCCAGTGATAGGTTCAAAGGCAATCCCTCATGTACCATAAGCGGATAAATCTTTACACTGGCTTTATTGGTGCTGGATAATTTTTTCTTTAGTAATTCTGCTTCTTGCTTAAGCTTATGGCGTACCCTTGCTGATTCTCTAGCTTCTATATCTTGAATCCGAATCCCTGTCATAACTCTAAATTGTTCAACCATATAATCAACCAGGATCTGATCAAAATCATCGCCACCTAAATGCATATCTCCTACATCCGCCAATTCTTGAAAGGTTTCATGGCCATCTAGATCTTTTATCACTTTAAGTACACAAGCATCAAAGGTCCCTCCGCCTAAGTCATATACCAGCAAGGTTTGTGCATAGCCTTGTTTATAACCATATTCAATAGCAGACGCTAGGGGTTCCGACAACAAGTGTACCTGTTTGAATCCAGCCAGTTCTCCGGCTTTTTTTGTTGCATAAATTTGTCTATCATTGAAATAGGCCGGATGGGTAATAACCACCTCATCATAGATTTCTTCGCTTTGCTGTTGGGCAGCTTTTTTTAAATGTTCTAAAAGAATGGCACTAATATCTTCAGGTAGATAGGTTTTTTCTCCGATTTTTGTTGCGTATGACTCACCCATCTGACGCTTAATGGACAAAATCGTTTCTTCCGGATATATAATGGCACTGTTCTTTGCCTCACTACCAACAATGATTTCATCTTCTAAAATACATACTGCTGAGGCAAGCACCTCTTCCATACCTTCTATCTTAACAATATTTAACACATCATTTTTGTCATCATAAATAACGGCAACTGAATTTGTCGTACCAAGGTCAATACCTAAAAATCCCATATCACTGCTCCTTTTAGTTTGCTTGTATGATCTGCATCTCGTTGCGGCTTGGAGAAAACTTTCGGTTAAAGTCACTTGCTTCATACTCACCGCTGTAGCCCATGTCTTTTACATGACCTTTCACCGTACCACTCATTTCATCAATGGATAATGTTACTTCAAGTCTGGTTTTGCCCTTTGGTCGTTTTGGTAATCCAAGGATTCTGACGTCACCTATGAGTTTGCAACTTTCTAGTCGATCCTCTTTCTTAATTCTTTCGAGAATCTTCAGATCAATGCTGGTCATATCATCATCATTGGTGCCGGACAAGGTGAATCTCATGGTTTTTTTTGCAAGTGCATAAGGGGTACCTCTTTTTATCATTGAATAGAAATCTTTTTTATCTTTATAATCTATTTCAAATCCAATATCGTGGGGTACGGGTATTTCAAAATGAACTTGTCGATCGGAGGTATGCAGATCTCTATGTTTTAGAAGACCTAGCTTCATGGCAGCGTAATAGGTCGCCCCCATAGATATATCAAGTGCCGGTTGTTCCGATACATATACCTTATCTGTATCACCAAATATTTCGCCCAGCATTCTTTTTACCCATGGCATTTGTGATGATCCACCTTCTAGCAAAACTCTGTTTATTTCATCCGGTTTTATGGGACCATTATACCCTTCTTTCAACGTCTGAAGCACCAAGGCTTTTGTCTTTTGTATAAAAGGACTAATAATGTCTTCGAATGCATCTCTTGTCAAATTCTGTACAAAAGGTGGTACACAAAATGTATATGGAACTCTATAGTTCATAACGCCTGAGAGACGTTCTTTTGTCTCCCTTGCTCTTTGAGAAAGTTCAGCTACACTTTCAACTGTCATTGTCTCTCTTGTCAGCCCTGTCTTTTCTTCCATCCACTTAAGCATCTGTAGATAGAGCAGCTCGTCAATATGGTCACCACCATGATAGGCTTCACCACCTTCACTGATCACTTTAAGATGAATAGCTTCATCGTTTTTTTCAGCCACACTAAAGACGGTTATGTCCAACGTGCCACCACCAAAATCAAACACCATCACATTTTCATTTTTACTTAGATCATGCCTAAAATTATATGCCAATGTACCGGCTTTTGGTTCTTCCATTAAGCCGATGAGCCCATCACTAAGCCCCGCCAATTGACATGCTCTAATGGTTGCTTTTTTTGCTGCATCATCAAAATCATAGGGCACCGAAACCACAATCCCTACCAATACCATTTTGGGGTTAAGTCCTCTGACATGATCAATTAATGCCTTTAGAATCATAGCTGCGATTTCTTCCGGTAGATAGTCTCGATTGTTCAGCTTTATTTTATCTTTTGAACCCATCTTCCTTTTTATGGACATAATGGTGGATTCAGGATAAATTCTAAAGGTTTGAAGAGCTTCTTCACCAATAACCCATTCGCCTTCATGGTCTTCTTCCTGACGATATTGAACCACAGAAGGCATCGGTATTTTTCCGAATCCATTGCTAACATCTATGGGTTCCGGCTTACCCGTTCTACTATTCCAGTAACTGGCAACAGAGTTCGTTGTACCAAGATCAATACCAATGATATACCAATCTTCTTCCAGTTCTTGGTTGATTCTAATCTGTTCTTTATAATGTTCCCAATTCATATCACACCTCGTCTATAATTCATCATAATGCATGGTTGGTATCACGTGCATTTCTTGATCAAATTCTATTTTCAAAGTGACTCGAAATATTGCCGTACTGTATTTGGGTTGTAGCTTTATAGATGTGACCTGGTCAATTCTATCTTGTGCATCTTTTGAGCATATCTTTAGATATAAATCTTGGTCTCTCACCATGATCAGACCTATAGACGCAAAATCCGAGGCATAATAGCTCCCCGACTGGGCCATCCTTAAGAAACGTTCTTCATGATCTTCTTGTATCATGACACCATAATCTTTGTTTAAACGCCCTATATGGTGTATTTTCTGCTCTTTTAAAGGCTTTAAGGACCATATCGCAGCTCCTTTTGCTGCCGCATCCAAATCTTCCACTAAGAAACTAAATTTTTTCTCTTGCAGATGATGCTTAGGCCATAGGGTTCTAAATCCATTTCCCATGACCACAACCTCATAATCTTCATTATGTATTTTAAGTTTTTTTAGCTTTTTTTCAAACGCTGATTCTATAGGTTCAAAAACCTTCACTATGTCAGATGCAAGCATCTTGATTTGAAATGGTGGATGGGTGAATTTGTAGGTTATTTTCACATCACTCTTGCTTTGATAAGCCTTTAGAATGTAAGCATAATATAATTTGCACATATCCTGAATCTGCCTGTATTCTTCTTCATCCAAATCCTTTTTTTTCTTATGTTTTAAATAGGCTGTCGTTAATAATTTTTCAATATTTTCTAATATAACATAACCGGATAATGCTTTTGATTCAAAGATGAGACTAAGAGTAATATTCTTATCCAGATGTAGATCATAGATTCTAAACGCTTCATGGCCAAAATCCATGAAATAGCATTGTTTTCGTTCAATCAGATTATAACCTTCTAAGAAAGCAATCATAGCTTCTGAATTAGAAATCACATAAATCTGAAACTCACGCATTCCTTTCTTTGTTTCTTTAAAAAAGGATATCAGCGCTTCTTTTAATAATTGAGAGGCCTTATTATCAACTCTATCCGGCAGGGTAATGGTTAAGCCTTTAATAATGCTATTTGGGTTAACGTTACTCAAATGCTTAAGAAGTTCATTTATATATAGTGTAATTAAGGTTTCAGATTCATAAATAACGCCTTCAACATCATAGCTTATTCTCTCTTGAAATGCGCTTAACAAATCTTCCATAAAGATCGTATCTTGACTTGTTTTCATCATAGCAGCCTCTTCACCAATGAGCCACATGTGCTCTTTGTACAAATAGATCATCTGAGCAGGTACATAGATTTGTCCATAACCACCGGTTCTATCCATCATGACCGGTTTTTTTGACCGATGATCTAATACACTCATACTTACGGTGTGGTGCCCAAAATCAATCCCTACATAATAATGGTTTTCTTGAATTCTACTAAGCTTCATTAATAGCCTCCTTGTTATTTGGCTGCAATGACCATGGCTCTAAGCAGAATATTGGATTCTAATTGATACCCAACACTTTGGCATTTGATGATGCTTCCTTTTGTAAATCCTTCCAAAGTCTCGGCCAAAATAGCCTCATGTAACTTCCCCTCAAATGGATCATGCTCATTAGGTTCAATAACTGTAATGTGTATTCTCTCCAGTGCATTAATGAAGGCTTTTTGAGCCTCTATCAATAAAACAGACAATGCTTTTACTTGATTACCTTCCAAATCCATAATTTTTTTTAAAGAATGACGGATCATTTCCTCATACGTTCTTAGCTCAAATAACAGATCATTCTTGAGATAAGTCATATTTTGATGATGAACGGTTGTTTCAATACTTGCCATTTCCTTTAGATAATGGGTCTGAATCTCTAATAATCTTTCTGTCACACCGTCTATAGCATCTTCTAATAAACCTTCAGCCTTTTCTGCAATCAACTGTCGCATGTCAAGAAGCTTTTTATCTTCTATGATACTGACGTCTTTCTTGATCAATTGATATTCTGTATCTTTTTCCTTTAATGTATCGTATTTCATGTATATTGTATCACAAATAGCATCACCAATCTTTTGTCCTTCTGATGTTTTATACTTCATATTGAGATTCTGAAGACCTGCGACTAACTTCTCAAAGAGTTCTAATATGTGACAACTTAGAATCTGATAGTTTGTTGATTCTTTTTTTATTTTCATTAATAAACTTCGATGGGTTTTATATAATTCATCGTACATCAAATGAATGAAAGCTTCATGGCTATTCTGGTGATTCTCATCCACATATTTTAGCATCGTATTGACATTGTCTTTATAGATAGACATGTTCTTTTCCATCGCCTGAAGAATGGTCTCTGGTGATAACAAACCCATCTCACCAACTTCAATCTGCACAACCTTACTCAACTGTTCCTCTTTCATTACTATCTGGTCATAACCTTCAAGTATAATACTCATAAGTAGCTCAAAAAAATCTATTTCTTGCTGCGTTAGATTTTTTTTACTAAAGTCTTCCACCTTGACCATCATAAGAGATTCCATTATCTTTTTTTGCTCTAATAAAAGCTTCATATACTTCTTTTTCTCTTCACTATGCCATAAATCATTAAGAATATTTTTAATGATTTCGTTGACCGGTTCCTCCATATCTTCAAAAAACGATGATACAAAGTTCTGGATGTATTCCAAGAGTTCTGCTTTGGTTATGTGATTATCAACCGCACATTTTTCATGAAGGAGGTTCATTTTCTTACGGTAAGCTTCTTTGATTTTAAGAATACCACCACTGATGATTACCATGCGTTCATAAGCAATAGGGTTATCCTTACCATTTTCAATGCTATATATAGCATTTTCTGCCATTTCTTTGATCCCAATAACAATATCTGTCATTTGCTTATTTTCTAGTTGAATCTCATGTTCGCCTATAAAACGAATACATTTCTCATACATACTTTTAATATCTTTCATCAAGTAGTATAAGCTTTCAAAGCTTTTTGTTTCATCTTTATTTTTGAGATTTTGATTGATCACTAAAAGCATCCTTGATGAGATATTCTCAATCTGACTCCTAATAAGATTACAAGTCAAATCTCCAATTGCATGCATTTTCACCCTATATTCAAGTACGATTTTTTCTATCTCATTTTCTTTTATAATACGATTCATGTTTGCCTCCGATGATTAATATAATTGATCGACAGCCAATATGGTTTCTACACCTGTTGTACTTGTACTTGTCGCTACAACCGTCAACAAATGGTTTCTATTGACTTTAAAAACAACTTTTACTTTTTCTTCACCTTTTGGCGCTTTTGGTATCCCTTTTAGTGTGGTGGCACCCAGTCTTTTCATGCCTTTTTCTGTTACAAATTTTAGTCGTTTTCCACTATCAACTGAGGTATCTTCATAAACAACTATGGCCATACCGGTAATATCGTCGTGATTTGTATATAGCAACTCATCGCCTTCAATCTCAAGACCTTCCTCTGGAATGGGCATATTGGCTTCAATAATCTCCATAAAGCGACGTCCGGCAATTTCTAATCCCAAGGGATGAACCGTCTTTTCAAACACTTTGGGTCCTTTGATGGATGGTAACATAATCATATTACAATAGTAAGCAGCACCTTGTGAAATACTAAGAGCAGGACTTATCATTGCTTTATAAGGCTCTTTCTCGAATTTGTTTCTAATCTGATCTATGACTTCAACGATAGCTGAACTGCCTCCAACAAGGAATACCTCATCTACTTCACTAGGCATAAGTCCGGCCGCTTCTAGACACCCATCTACACATGCCATTGTTCTAGCAACCAAATCTTTAACAGAAAACCCTTGCATTTGTTTAAAGTCTTCTAAGCTTTCATCTAACATATGTTTTCTTTTATGGTTATAATAGGCCTCACGACTGATTTCAAGACTTATATTTATCATCTCAGGTTCTTGTAATAAGGGTGCTAATACTATTTTTGTGGATGTTGTTTTAGATAGCTGTTCCTTTGCATGATTGGCAACTTGTTTCATACGGACCAAAGCCATTTTCTTTTGTTGATTGGATACGCCGTCATCTTTTGACAGGTCAAACAAATCAATATTATGTCCGGTTGTCTCTAGAAAAGCATCATAAACCATATCCATCATCAAACGATCTAAATCATCCCCACCTAAATGGTTATCTCCGTGAGTACTCGTAATTGATATCTCTGGTTCTTCATCTTGTATGGCCTTCAAATTCAGCAGACACGCATCAAAAGTGCCGCCTCCAAAATCATAAACTAAGACATGACTGTTCTTTGTAGCTATTTGCGCATAACTAATAGCAGCAGCGGCAGGTTCAAGTCTTAAGAAAATACTTTCCTCCATGAAGCCCGCAATCATCGCTGCGTAGCGCATCTTGTTTTTTTGCTTGTCTGTAGAATTGGCCGGCACCGTAATGACACACCCACTAAATTCTCCACTGACATGCTTTTCTTCATGAATATAGTCATTTGCTTTAATCTTAATGAAACTCAATATCTGAGCGACAATATCCTCAGGCTTGAAATCATAAGTCGTCTCTTCAATAACCACTTGGATCGGTTGGTCTTTTCCCAATAGTCTTTTTACAGATAGAATCGTACTTTCCGGATATATAATGGCTGATTCTTTTGCTTGGATACCAAATATGCTATTGAGTTTTCCGGGTACTTCCATATCCATTTCAAATTGTACTGCAGTTGGAAATATGAGCTGACCATCGATGGGTATTGTATAAACACTGCCTGCATCATAATCGTAGACACTTACCACAGTGTTGGTTGTTCCAAAGTCAATACCTAAGAATAATCCTTTTTCAAATTCTAATTTTAACGTCCCCATTTTTATCCCTCACAATATTTCCATCGTATCTCTGATGGTTTTTCTAAGCTCTATATGATGCCTCATGATTTTATCCAGACTGTCATCATCTTTCATCATTTGACTCATCTTTATTGTATTGATTACATCAAACCCATTCCATTCGTTTTGTGGTTCAAGGAATTTTAATTGGACAAACTGATGACTCTCCGTTATATCACTTTCCCCGTCTTTAGACGACTCCACAAAGTAATAATCCACATGGTCCATATAAAAAGTAACGATATAACCTATAAAAAGACCAAAGGCCACATGCTTCATTTTAAGCATGTGGTATGTCTCTTGTCCATCCGCTCTATAGTACATAAACACATCCATCTTGGATCTACAATTATATGAAAAAAAAGTACCTTTTCTAAACCGACTTGTTTCCAAGTATGGGATAGCTAAGTTGGCAAACCACGGAAATATTATACCATTCTTTACAGCATTTTTGACAAGATTATTGGAAATTACCTCGTTTTTTTTACCATAGTGATCATAGAGCTTGAGTAAGGCTAATCCTATCGGAAAGGAATGTCTACATTTGTAGATATCTTCTTCATACACTTCAATGAGCCTATGGGTGCCATATGTTTCTTCTATCAAAATACGTGCAGCATAATATCGGTCCATAGCTTCGTACACGACTTGATCATCAAACTTCTCTCGATACATCAAATAAGCTTCATAAATACGTTCATGCTCAAGTCTCGTTATAACACCTTTATAAAGAACACGTTCCATATAGTTTTTTGATGGAACCCCCATGGTTAACATTTGGCTTAGCAAATCCAGCATAGGCCCAAGGCAATCTTCAAATGTTTCTGCCATGGTCTCAAGTATTATAGGATGCTGGATGTTCAACTTGTTCATTCTATAGGCTAAACCATGGGCATAATCACTTTTTTTCTCGCGAAGTCGCTTTAATAACCCAATTAATATTTGTCCATCGTCTCGATGAAGGAGCCGGTTATGCTCTAGCATCATAAGCTCTGTAAAACGCTCTTGGTTAAGTAATACATTTACGTATATTTTATAGTGTACATCTGAAATCAATGTAAATATTGTCTTTAAACCCAGTTGCTGTTCAAGCCATTTAAAATCCAAGCCATCAATTCCGCGTTCCAGTAAGTCTTTAATGATTGTTTTATCCAAGAGCACCAATTGCTTCAGACCTTTGTTTACAATTAATGCTTTTAGCTCCACCCATTGTTGTTTTTCTAAAAGGTATTCTATTTCTTTTAATACAAGCACACGCTCGTCTTCATTCATATCCTCATGAATACATGTAGGTAAAAAATCATAATACAGTCGCCTATACATACCATAATAGCTTTCATTTGGACGTGATTTTTCACCATATTGTTTTAGACAATATGCCATTTCATCATGCGTTAGATTCTGATAGACGGACATCAAAGTCAAATTCTCCACTTCAATATTTAGACGATTAGAATAAGCCGATTTAACATAATAGGTCATTAAATCCTTAATGAAAATATTAGCTTTTAATACTGCAGCATAGATTGCATAGGCTTCTGAATCCATTCTTTTTTCACGAATCAGGATTGTACACAGCAATTTTTGCAGATTTATAGAAAACCGCATTGTGTATAATTTATAGCACAAATTGCTGTCTAATATTTCCGTCTGAAGAACTTGATAATATCTGTTCTCAATTAGATCAATCCATTTATCCGACAACATGTTTTTATTGAGCGCCCATCTGAGCAGGGATCTATAGAACTTTGATGGTCCTAGTGGAATCATCGGTTTTCGATTAAGAAGTACCGTTGCTTCAGCGTAAAGAAAGGGGCTTCTTATACCCTCAAGATATAGCTTTTCAAAATCATGAAAAGTAAGTTGTGTAGGACTTAATAGATGCATACGAAACATTTGCTTCATTGGTGTCATGGGCCAATGCTTTATGATTTCAGTCACATCATCGCCTTTTATCCAACTATAGAGGGTAGAGATTAACTCACTATGGTTTTTAGGGTCAATGTCCTGATAGTATTGCCTATATTTTGATAGTTCTAGGAGCTGATTGTTGACTTCATCCACATCATCTAATTCCATAAATAACATGATATAAAAAAACCTAAGGTTAATATCCGTTAAATGATAGGCTATAGCACGTTTAAGGACCACAATCGTTTTATTTAGAAGATGTCGTTCCTGTTTCAAAAGATAAGAGGTGTATAGCTTATGAATCTCAATTAAAGATTGCCTGAATTCTGCATCAGATGTTATTTTTGCTTCAACATAAAGATCCATAAACTTAGTAAAGGTTAAGGTGCATTCAACCTCTTCATAGCCTTGTTCTGTATGTATTTCCAGTACGATACTTTTCTCAATAACCGGCAAATATCTATTGTAATACCCATACCTTAGTCTGGAAAATACGGAAGTTTTTAATTTGACATCCATATAACCCATTTCTTCAACTGTAATAAAAGGATTTTCAACAACTAAATCTTTATCCCTCGAACTATTTTTAACGGTTATGGGGTAAATTTCATGATTATAAATAAGAATTCTAGCTTTTTCCTGACAGTTATAAGACTTCTTACTCATGACAATCTGATAAGCTTTTTTTTGAGAGCGTGAATGTGCTATAGATATTTTTTCAACCGGTTCTATGTTTTGATCCGGGTATGTTGGTACTTGATTGATTTGTCCTTTAATTATGATTTTCTTTTCTCCACCTTGATACGTGAATAAGATAAATCCTTCAATTGCTTCGCCAATCTCATAGTCATTGGCATCCACTTCATAGGCTAAATCCGTTTTATTCCCTTCAACCCTTTGGTTTTCAATACGTACGCCTTTTCCATCTGCCTTTACATGAGCAAAAAAATAACCTTCGCCTATGTTTTCCATAAAAATCTTGCCACAATATTTTTTACCTTCTTGAACAATTATATTTATTTGATCAATAGAGAAAACCGGTCTTGGTAACAGCAATTCATAGTCTGCCTCAATGTATTCTTCAAAATCACAATCCATTATAAAAATCTCCTTGGTTTTGCTCTTACAATATATCCATGATGGGTGTTTTAAGGTATACTTATTATATCATTCCTCAAGGTTCCAAACAACGCATAGAGACGAATAGATTCTCTTGCAAACTTTTTATAACTGTGTATAATTAATCTCATCATCTCATGAGCAAATATAAGGAGGTTATCTCCATGGCTAATATTTTACAACATTTTCATGGTAGCGATTTAGAAAAAATTGCTGCTCACTATCATTTAATACCCTCTAACATTATTAATTTCAGTGGTAATGTGAACCCTCTTGGACTCTCAAACACCATACAGGAAGAGCTAGCAAGACAAATTCACCTAATTGCCGCCTACCCTGACCGAGACTACTTAAACCTCAGAAAAACTTTAGGGAAATATATTGGTGCTCCTTATGAAGATATTCTCGTTGGCAACGGCTCTACTGAACTCATTTCTTTATTTATTAAAGTACTTCATCCTCAGAATGCCCTAATTATTGGTCCAACTTATTCTGAGTATGAAAGAGAGATATTTATCAATGATGGAAAATCCAGATACTTTCCTCTACTTGAAGAAGATGACTTTAAAATTAATATTGAAAATCTAAAGCTACATTTATCCGAACAAACAGATTTATTGGTTATCTGTAACCCAAATAATCCCACATCGACGTCCATCATGAAAAGAGAAATGAGAGAAATTCTGGATTTCTGTCTGGAACAAGATGTTGATGTTGTTATTGATGAAACCTATGTGGAATTTGCTGAGGATGTTCATGATGTCTCGGCCGTATCGTTGACACCTTTTTATCAAAACCTTTTTATTATTCGAGGTGTATCTAAGTTCTATGCTGCTCCAGGATTAAGACTTGGTTATGGTATCAGTGGTAACAAAGCCCTTATTCATAAAATTAATGATCTAAAAAATCCCTGGACCATCAACTCCTTAGCTGCCTATGCGGGAGAACTTATGGTTCAAGACCTTGCTTATATCGATAAAAGTAGACGTCTCATCTCAACAGAGCGTCAACGTATCCTAAGTATTCTAAGTGATTGGACAACGGTCAAAGTTTATCCAGCAACGGCTAACTTTATATTAGTAAAGCTCTTAACACCCCACAACAGTTTCGATGTTTTCGAAAAGCTCATCCGGAAAAATCTCATGATACGCGATGCTTCGAGTTTTCCATTCTTATCCAATAAATTCTTAAGGTTTTGTATCTTATGTAAAGAAGATAATGATCTTCTACTGGATGAACTCTACCGTATTCTTCAAGATCACACTACAACAATAGGTTAAAAGGTCAAATAAAAACGGACACTCTTCTCATAAAGAGTGTCCGTTTTTATTCATATATTTTAATAACCTGTTCCTTTGGTTTTTTCATGTTTGACAATTGCGATACCGGCGGATGCACCTATACGTTCTGCACCGGCTTCAATCATCTTCATAGCTTGCTCATAATCTCGAATACCACCGGATGCCTTCACTTTACCTGCATTGCCAATGGTCTGTTTCATCAACGTAACATCTTCAACCGTTGCGCCACCTGTGCTAAAACCGGTACTTGTCTTAACAAAATCTGCACCTGCTGCCATCGACAACTCACAAGCTTTTACAATTTCATCTGATGACAATAGACAGGTTTCAAAAATCACCTTAACGAGGGCACCTTCTGCAGCTGTTACGACTGCTTTAATGTCTCTTTCAACCAGCTCATAATCTTGATCCTTTAAGGCACCAATATTAATCACCATGTCAATCTCATCTGATCCATTTTCAACGGCTTTCTTCGTTTCATATGCTTTCACCTCCGGTAAAACAGCTCCGAGGGGAAATCCTACTACTGTACAGGTTTTAACATCGCTGTCTTTTAATGCTTCACTGACAAACTTTGTATGGGCTACATTCACACAAACAGATGCAAAACCATATTCTTTTGCTTCATTACATATTTTTTCAACTTCATCTCGGCTTGCATCCGGCTTTAATATGGTGTGGTCAATGTATTTCGCTAGATTCATGGTTGTCCTCCTTTATTAATCATAATATCTTTACTCCAGTCTAAGCCTATAATATACAAGTGTCAATGCAACAACACATTGTTATGTCATGACATAGTGTCATATCTTGCGGCTGTCATATGCCCAGTGTAAAAGGGCTTGTCTTTGCTTCTTTCTACAGGTCAAATCTAAGGGTAGACAATTTTTCTTTATAGCACCTATGTGACGCCTCATGGCTTTCCATCGCTTAATCTGTCTTAGGTCCTCTTCTGGTAAACGTCTACCATAATAATATCTACAATACCATTGAAACCAGCCCCTAGGGTCACCCGGATATATCCAGCCTTTATCTTGCCATGCCTGTAAAGGTAGGGAGGCATCTACTTCGAAATAATTCAGATGGATGTCTTTCTTCTCTGGTGACAGTTTTGCACCTTCAAACCATGACTTTGGAAATTCCGCCATGCAATCTGTCATATACTTACCACCAAAGACACCAAGTGCCAGCATCTCCTTGGGTGTCAACTCCGGCTCAAACATTTCATGAAAGTTTTGACCTATTTCTTCAGTAAGATCATAATAACCTTCTTGCATTTTGTCTTTGAAATAAATACGCTGATATGCCATCATTGACCTCCTTTTACCATACTCATCTAGAAAATAACTTTCATTTTTCTAAAGTAGCATAATGTTGTTATCTCCACATAATTTGATCATTTCGTCCGGCCATATGGAGGATTGAACTTCTCCAATGTGTGCTTTACGTAAAAAATACATACACAACCTTGACTGACCTATACCACCACCCATGGTGTATGGCAGTTCGCCATTAAGCAGTGCTTGGTGGAAAGGGTATTTCCTTCGATCTTCACAACCGGATAATTCAAGTTGACGGTTAAGGGCTTCTTCATCCACTCTAATACCCATGGAGGACAATTCAAATGCACGTTCCAACAAAGGGTACCAAAACAGGATGTCACCGTTTAAAGTCCAATCATCATAGTCCGGAGCTCTTCCGTCATGTCGTTCTCCGGAGTTCAGTGCTTGACCAATTTGCATTAAGAAAACAGCCTTCTTTTCTTTGGTAATCCTGTCTTCTCTTTCCTTAGGTGTTAAATCTGGGTATAGGTCTTCCAGTTCCTGAGTCGTCATAAAGGTTATTCCTTCCGGCAAAAAAACATCAATACTGGGATAATGCCGTGTAATCAGCGCCTCTGTGTCTTTAAATATTTTATAAATGTTGTTAACTGTATCTCTTAGGGTTGTCTCATTTCGATCCTCTTTGTGGATGATTTTTTCCCAGTCCCATTGATCCACATAGATGGAGTGTAAATTATCCGTTTCCTCATCTCTGCGTATGGCATTCATATCAGTGTATAAACCTTCGTTTACTTCAAACCTATAACGCTTCAAAGCCATTCTCTTCCACTTTGCCAGAGAATGTACAATCTCAACTTCTTTGTCTCCAATAGCCTTTACCTCAAAGGACACCGGCCGTTCCACCCCATTTAAGTTATCATTCATACCCGTTTCCGGTCTAACAAATAAGGGTGCAGAAACTCTTGATAGTTTAAGTTGTCTTGCTAAGTCCCTTTCAAAAAAATCTTTAATAAGTTTGATGGCTTTTTCTGTTTCCTTAATATCCAGATCTGTTTTATACCCATTGGGTATTATTAGATTTTCCATGGTCTGCTCCATACGATGATCCACCTTTTCTTGTCCAAATTCTGATTTTATCCTATTTACTATATTATCGAATCCTAAGTTTATTAGCAAGCTTTTACAAAAAAAACAAGCATACAATTCACATACGCTTGCCTTAATCATACTATATCTTATAAACACTTAAATCTTCACTAAATCCTGCCGTTATCCCCTTAAACGTACTAATATTCCCACTTAGATTATGAATCTGCTCAGTATAATTGGTGACATTCGCACTTACCTGTTGTGCTGATGCAGAGTTTTCTTCTGCAATGGCTGCTAATGACTCCATGTTTGTAAATACCTTGGCAATTGCTTCTGTTTCACTCTCTAGTTTCTTTGATGTTTCAACCATTTTATTCGCCACTTCTTGTATGGTTTCTTTAGCCGCCCCTGAAGCACTGACCGCATATGATAATTTTTCATTCTCGTCTTCCAGACTTGAATATTGATGATCGACATCTGTAACCATCTGACCAATCTCACTAACAAAATCCCCAAGCCTACTGTTAATCTTACCAACAGCATCATTGGTTGCTTCTGATAACTTACGCACCTCATCAGCTACAACTGCAAAACCTTTTCCTGCTTCACCGGCTCTTGCAGCCTCAATAGATGCATTAAGGGCTAATAAATTCGTCTGTTGTGATATAGCAGATACCAAAGATACGATATTGGTGATACCTTGAGCATTATCTTTTAATTTTAAGCCATTTTCTTTCACTTTTTCAAAATGCTTTAGTATAATCTGAATCTCATGAGCTGTTTTTTCAACGTTATCAAAGCTATCTTCTATCTTCTTAACGGAAACCTCCAACTCATCTTTATTCTCATTTTCTTCATGGGCGATGCGCTTAACTTCATTAATATTATCATTCAGCATATAGATTGAACTTTCAGTTTCTTCAGCTTGACTGGAAGCTGCATAGGCAAGTTGCTCTACCACATCACCAATCTCATCTGAGGTAAAAGCCATGTTTTTTGAAATGTCGTCCATGGTTTTGCTAAAAATAGACATCTCATCAACAATACCGTTATAGCCCTGGAAATCAATTTTCAAACTATCTTTATAGGTTTCAATCTGGTTTAATAAATCTTCGTATTGATCCTTAGAAGATACGATATATTTTTTACTGTATGTTTTTTGCTGCATCTCTGAAAGACTATTATTTAATAATTTTAAAGGTTTATTCAACCATTTTGCATTTATGAAAGAAGCCAGACCAGATAAAAAGGTAAAACCGATAACACCACTAAGTCCAATGATATCAGGTACAACAATGGATAAAATCATCCCAAAAACAGCCACTGTCAACATCGTCGCAAGACTAATCTTTAAAGATATGTCTTTAATGAATCCCAGTGAAAATAATCGGTTTAAAGTATAATTGCGAATCACTTCAACTGGGTATTCAAATTCTATTTCCAAAGTAAGCTCGGTCTCACTTCGCTCTATCTCAACCATTGTGAAGTTTTCCTTGAAATAGGATTTGACACCTTCCATAAGACCTAGAAAATAATCAAACATACCTCTTTTTGAGCTGTATTTAAACTGTACTTTATTGGTGCCAATTACGGTCATATCAAGAGCAGGTGGCTTTGCACCTGAGAATCTTTTCATAACAATAACATGCAAGTCGTTCATTGAATTCAGAAATTGATAAGCATTTTCTCTTCTAAAAAATCCCGGATAATCCGTCTTGAAAGTAACTAAATTATCCGTACCAATAAGACGCCATAATTTTTTATCATCCATATTCCCTGCTGAAGCTATATTCGAGATCAAACCAAACACCTGACGATCTTCCACATCTTCAAGAGGAGAAAAAACTCGGTTAGGGTCCATATTCGACTTTATCAAAGCACCTTCAATTAAATCTTCACCCAGCATTTTTTTACAGGTTTTTAACCACGTGGATACAACAGTACCTTTCATATCTATCACCTCTCAGAGAAACTTAGTTATGACTCTTTAACAACACTCCTATAATAGCATTGTTCTGTCAATTTCTCAAGAAGTATTATCAACCGATATTAAATAGTTGCTATTTTGACGCAACTGTTTTACTATGAATTAAAGAAAGGAGTTGTTGTACAGATGAAAGAAATCGTATTTGCAGGCGGTTGTTTTTGGGGTGTTGAAGCCTATTTCAAACTTATCGATGGTGTTGTGACATCTACTGTAGGTTATGCTAACGGTCATAAAGAAAACCCAACCTATGAGGAAGTTTGCTCAAAGAAGACCGGTCATTCAGAAGCTTGTTACTTAACCTATGATGAAGACAAAATAAGCCTTGCTGAATTACTCAAAGCTTATTGGGCTATTGTTGATCCAACGGTATTGAATCGTCAAGGGCCTGATGTAGGCGAACAATACAGGACCGGTATCTATTTTACTGATCAAGAGGACCTAGAAATCATTAATACATCCAAACTCGAAGAGCAAAAAAAATATTCTGCGCCGATTGTAACTGAAATTCAGCCCCTTACAAAGTTTTGGGACGCAGAAGCTTATCATCAAGACTATTTGGAAAAGAATCCTTATGGTTATTGCCATATACCCTTAGATGAGATTCGTAAAAAGATGAACAAGTCCTGATGAAAAGAAAAAAAGCAACCAAAGATATCAATATCTTTAGTTGCCTAAATCTTACCTTATAGATCGTCTCATAAACATGAGGCGATTTTTTATACTACTTCCACTGGTGTATTATCTTTTATCTTAAATAAGATGATACCAGGTGCTATAATGGCAAATACAATTGAAAGTATAAGGTATAATGTTGCACTTTCCGCTGCATACATCTTATAAAGCTTGAACATACACATAAAGGAGAGTACCATATACGCCAGACTAATCAAAGTGCCGATTAATGGAATAGCGCCTAATACGACTGTTGCAGCAAATCCGATTAATAAAATCATTTCTGCTTTTTCATATTTGTTGGCACCAAATTCTATGGTTCTAATAAGCTTACCAATGATGTAGATGTTACCGACAGGCACCCATGCTAACCAGGGATTTTCAATGCCTTGGTTCTGTGCCATTTTCATAAGACCTATTGCCATCAATACATAATTGGCAATACCAATCAATAAAAATAAGAACATAAAACCGCCAAATAATGCTAAAATTGCGCCTCCGTCATTGTACATATCATTTCTCCCTTTTCTCTCTGTTACTCTACTCTATTATTGTTAGTTTCATAAAATACTATAATTATATTTTATTATTATAAGTATTATTTGTCAATGCAAACCTTATTTACAACGAATCCTTAACAAATGATTCAAAATGCCTACCTCGTGATTCGAAATTCTTATAGACGCCGTAGGAGGCAGCCGCAGGTGACAGTAAACATATGCTATCCCTAACCGTGATCCTCTTCCCGGTAATGACCGCTTCTTCCATATCTTTGGCCAAAAATAGTCGTTCCTGATGTTCTAACCTGTTATATAAATGGTGGCCTGTCGTTGGTAATAAGATAACTTTCAACGACTTATGGTCATTGATATAATCCACCAAACACCCATAATCTACCCCTCTGTCCATACCGCCTATTATAACCGAGTCCACTTTTTGAAGGGCATTAATAGCTGCAATGGTAGCTTGAGGTATGGTTGAAATGGAATCATTATAGAAGTCCACACCATTTACATTTGCAACAAAAGCTAACCTATGAGGTAGTCCGGGGAACGTCTCAATAACCTTTTCTCGTTTTTCTGATTGGTTATAACCTAATAATAAAGTTATATATACAGCTACACCGATATTGATTAGGTTATGGTCACCCATGATATGTCTTTTCAAACTCTGATCTAAGTGCAGAGTATCAAAATCACCTACCAAATCTATGCCGCTTGGGGTCACGATTAAGCCTCTTTTTACTGAATCATCCTTTGTAATGGGAATAAGCTTGCCTTTATGCCCACTCAGTCTTTTAGGGATTTCCTTATCCAAAGCACTATAAATCAGGGTATCTTCTTCACTTTGATACCTACCTATGTTCATCTTGGCTTCTGCATAATGATCATAAGACGCATAGTGGTCCAAATGCTCTTGGAATATATTAAGTACAATACCATACTTAGGTGATACACTCACCGTTTCCAGTTGATGTGAGGAGAGTTCATAGACAAAAAAAGTGGAGGGATCTTTTTGGGGAATATAGTCAAAAGGCGGTTTTCCGATGTTGCCAATCAACTCAACATCCAAGCCCTCAGTTTTAAGAAGCTCATAAATAAGTGTAGATACCGTACTTTTGCCTTTCGTTCCGGTGATACCTACCATATGATCTTTGTAGACCTTAATAAACTCATTACTCTGTGACGTTATTTTATTAGGTTCTATAAAACCTTTTAAATGCATAAGAGGAATACCCGGACTTTTAAAAACCATATCTACATCTTGGTCAAATTCCAAATAACGTTTTTTGGGATAGAAATAGGTCGATATATCTATGTCTATAAGTAGGTCATCGGGTTTGTCTATGTTCTGATCCATGACCTGAATAAGGCATTTGTCACTTACGGATCTGATGAACCGATAAGTTGACATACCCTCTTGTCCAAAGCCTAGAATCACAATCTTTTTATTGTCAAATTGACTTTTCCAATAATCTATCATAACTTATCCTCAAGCAGTCCCAAATAGTGATCCGGTATATCATTTTCTTCTTCAAACCGGCTTGGTGAATGGATCGTGTTAAGGGGTATAATTTGTTCAAAAGCTTTAACCAGACTTGGTTTTGGTTTGTTCTTTTCTTCCAGTTCTTCTATAATGCGCTTCACGGACCAACGAATCTCATCAATGGTCCCCACACATTCAAAAGGTTTAACCTCTTTGACGCCGATCAGTTCAAGAAATATAGGTTCCAAGTCCATGTTATCCAACAGATTATACCCGAAAATACGAATCAATGCCTCTTCTGACATATAGGGTGCTAGAATCGTATAGACAAAAAGGCATTTGGAGCAGTGACCACACCAGCTGTTATCTTTTTTACCTCGGTTACAGCTTCTAAAAACCTCATGATAAGCCTCGTGTTTTGCAAATCTTTCTGCTATATCTATTTCATACAGGGGTCTGAGTAAACTAAAATAGTGAATGTCTCGAATCAAATATCGATTCACGTAATCATTAAAATCCTTTTCAAATTCATAGCTCTTAGAATACTGGTGGTTAAAGCTGGCACCAAGGACCGTTGATTCATTGGCGCTACGTTCATTGGATAAGGGTATATACCGTTTGCCGACTAAGGCAGCTCCTAGTATCGCTATGAAACCTAATATGGCTGAAAAAGGCACATGTCCGTTAAGAAAGCCTTCATCATTCATTTTTAGTATTTTTTTATCAATATAGCGTTTGGCCAAAAGATAATTTTTATACCCGGCTACATGAATACAATCAATCGCTGCTTGAGGTGGGCTCATGACAAAACACAGGTTATCCTCTTTCATGCCTTTAAGAAGTTCCAAGGTCACCACGGAATCCTTCCCACCACCAACCGGAATTAGATTCCCGGACAAATCCAAATCAATCTCTTCAAAAATATTTGGCCATTTATGGTCACAAGTAAAATGGACCAAATTAGATTCGGTCACTTCTTCTGACATCCCATTTAGGTAAATTAGTTCTCCTAGTCCGTGATAGAATAATTTTTTCCACCATTTATTCTGCTCAACATCAATGGTACCACATGCAATTACATAGGATTTGGGACATACACTCTTATAGTAATTAATCCCCTCAATCAAACCAATGGAGAATATGAGGGCATCTAATCTATTTAACCCCTCAAGGTTCAGTTGCGCATCCAGCTCGTGGATCAATTCATAACTGACACGATGAAAAAAAGTTATAGGGGATTGGTTGTCACCCTCTAACCTATATTGATAATTCAGCATCAACTTCTCATCTATGGTTTCCACCTGATAACTTTCATATATAAATCGATCATATTCTGCTGATAATCTATGGTATTGCTCTAAGCTCATAATAATCCCTCCGATATCCACCACGGCCCTTTAGGACCTCTTCGGTGTCATTGAAATTATAACAAATATTCCTGAAGAGCACAATAAATACATACGCTCAATCAACACCGACCATGAAGTTCATATCCCTACAACATAAAAAAGCTAGAACAACATGTTGCCATGTCAGCTCTAACTTTTACGAACGAAACACCCCTGCTCGTTCTTTTTGTTTCCACCCCCGGAAACGTATAGGCTCTACACCTATCATTATCTTTTGGACCTTTTGTTCATTCCGTTTTCTATCCCCAATTAAGAAAGCGGTATTTCAATTGCGCAACGTATTAATCCAACGTGTTCTTACATGAAAAGAACTTCCCTTGTATAGATTGCCTGTGATTGTTTTACCATTCAACAAAACCAGATTTCCTCGTTTTTGAATCTAAAACTTCAGCCCATTCGGTCAGCCAACTGTTTAAGGTGTTGTATGATTCATCGTCCTCGCATTATTACCTGTAACATGTCATAGCATTGAACATCCTACTCTATATGTGATATCCACATTATGTCTCGTTCACAAGGTCCTAACAAGTATTATATCATGGACATGTGATAATTACTAGTTTTTTTTGTTCTTTCAACCTATTTCTTGTGATTATTGTGATTATTTACTTTCACAAAGCATGTATTACGCTTTCGCTCCATAGATCTCATAATAAGCATCAATACTACTTTTGATCTCATCATCAATATAAACTCTACCATCAATGGCTCTGTTATGTAAGTAACCCACCACTTCCTCCATGGTGACAATGGCGCAAGTTTCAATATTAAATGCATCCGCAAGTTCCTTAAGAGCAGATTGTGCACCTCTGCCTTTTTCCATACGATCTACGGATATAATCAGCCCAAGAACATTCACATTGGCTGCTGATTTTAGTAGTGGCATGGTCTCATAGATGGAGGTTCCGGCTGTTGTCACATCTTCAATAATGATAATCTTATCACCATCTTGAAGTTTGGCACCAAGAAAGCCACCCACATCTCCGTGATCCTTTTGCTCTTTGCGATTGGAACAATAAGCGACATCAGCACCATAAGATTTGGACAATGAAACAGATGTGGTCACACTAAGGGGTATGCCTTTATATGCCGGCCCAAAAAGTATCTGAAAATCTGTCCCAAAATTCTCCTTGATTGCTTTCGCATAATAATCCCCAAGTAAACTCAACTGTCTGCCCGATCTATAATTGCCTGCATTGATGAAAAATGGTGTTTTTCTACCACTTTTTGTTGTAAAATCCCCAAATGTCAGAACCTCACTGTCTACCATAAACTCTATAAATTCTTTTTTATATTGATCCATATTTTCTTCCCTTCAATGATAAGTAGGGGTTAATCCTATAACCATTAATCATTTTACAATGCCTACAATATCATTTATATTTTCTATTCCCTTATTTTGCATGAAAATCAACATTTCGTCAAGTATTTTCATGGTGGCACAAGGGTCTAATAAATTTGCAGTACCTACAGCTATTCCGGTAGCACCTGCCATCATAAATTCGATAGCATCCTCACCTGTCATAATACCACCCATGCCAATAATAGGTAGCCTAATGGTATTTGCCACTTGATACACCATCCTAATTGCTACCGGTTTAATGGCCGGTCCGGACAAACCGCCTTGCTTCGTTGATAAAATAAATTGTCGCTTATGAATATCAATACGGCTGCCAATAAGCGTGTTTATTAGTGATACCGCATCTGCACCACCTGCTTCAACCGCTCTTGCAATCTCTGTAATATCCGTCACATTAGGGCTGAGCTTAACAATCAGGGGCTGCTTTGCTACCTTTTTAACCGCTTCCGTAACCTTCATAGCCATATTAGGATCTATACCAAAGGCTACACCGCCTTCTTTTATATTCGGACAAGAAATGTTCAGTTCTAGAAAATCCACATCTGCAGTAGCCAGTCGACTGGCCACGGCTACATATTCCTCAATGGTTCTTCCTGCAAGATTCACGGCAATCTTTGTATCAAATTGTCTTAAAAAAGGAATATCTTCGGCAATGAAAGCTTCAACGCCGGGATTTTGTAAACCTACTGCATTAATCATACCACCATAAGTCTCTACAATTCTTGGTGCCGGATTGCCCATCCATGGTACATTGGCCACGCCTTTTACCACCACGCACCCAATCTTGTTCATGTCAACATAGGGTTCATACTCTCTACCGGAACCAAAAGTACCGGAAGCGGTCATAATAGGGTTTTTTAGTTCAACGCCAGCAATGTTTATACCCAAATTCATTAGAACAGCACCTCCTTAGCATCAAAAACCGGGCCGTCTTTACATACCTTTTTATACGTAAATCCAAGTTCTGTTTCTGCTACAATTTTGGTCACACAACCTACACAACCGCCGAAGCCGCATCCCATACGTTCTTCTAAGGAAAGCTGTGCCGAAAGGTTGTTCTTACTTGCATAATCCTTTACACCTTTAAGCATGGGTGTAGGGCCACAAGCATATATCGTGCCTTGCAGACCTTTTTCTTCAAGAAGTGCCACCACATGGCCTTTAAAGCCAGTTGAACCATCATCTGTTGTCACATAAACCTTACCGTATTTTTCCAAACGTTCTATCAAGTAAGGGTTGGATCTAAACCCAACGACAATGGTTTTCTTACCTTTCAACTCTTTAGCCAGTTGTACAAGGGGTGGTGTGCCTACACCACCACCGATGATCAAAACATCTTCTTCATAATCTGGGTCAAACTTAAAACCATTACCAAAGGGCCCTAACACTTCAATCTGCTCACCTGACACATAAGAGGCAAACTCGGCCGTACCATCACCTAGGATCGCATATACAAGGTGTAGACGCCCCCCTTTCCTATCAATCTCGCAGATGCTAATAGGTCTTGGCAATAATCGACCTTTATGATGACAATACAGGTTTACAAACTGGCCCGTTTTTGCCTCCATAGCAATAGATGGACAATCAAGAACCATTTCATATACTTGGTCAATTAAATGAATGTTTTCTATAATTTTACAGTTGATTTTACTTTTATAACTTGTTTGGCACATATAATTCTCCCATATTATAGATTGACATGGTCGCTTCATTCATGTCGGCGCATATGATGTCCAGCATGCCTTGAGCTGTATCAAGAGACGTTAATACCGGAACCGTGGCCTCTATAGCTGCTCTACGTATTCTAAAACCATCTCTCGTTACATCATTTGCTTTAGTTGGCGTGTTAATAACAACATCAATTAGTCCGCTTCTGATTAAGTCCAGAATATTAGGAACGCCTTCATTGATCTTCTTAGCAATCTGTGCATCCATGCCATTTTCCTTAAGAACCCTGGCTGTTCCTTCTGTTGCGATAAATCGATACCCCATCTCAATAAATTTTTTGGCCATTGGTATGAATTCCTTCTGATCAATAGGCTTAATGGTGGCTAGAATATTCCCTTTTGGCTTGATAATGCCCATACCTGATCCAACAAATCCTTTGTATAATGCTTCTTCGAAGGTTTTTCCGACACCTAGGACTTCGCCAGTGGACCTCATTTCAGGCCCTAGTGAAACCTCAACATCCGGTAACTTTTGGGTTGAAAAGACCGGAACTTTGATAGCTACAAGATCAGCTTCCCTGTATATGCCGGTTCCAAAGCCCATATCCACGAGCTTTTCACCTAACATCGCTCTCGTTGCCAGTTCTATCATGGGGACGCCGGTCACTTTACTAATATAAGGCACTGTTCTTGAAGATCTAGGATTCACTTCAATGATATATAACACGTCTTCAAATTCAATGTACTGAATGTTAATCATACCCACAACTTGAAGGGCTATGGCGATTTTCTCTGTCTGTACCAGAATCTGTTGCTTTAAAGCGTCTGATAAGCTTCGTGGTGGGTAAATGGATATGCTGTCACCTGAATGGACCCCGGCTCTTTCTAAATGTTCCATAATACCGGGTATTAAGATACTTTCACCGTCACAGATGGCATCCACTTCGATTTCCTTACCGGTTAAATACCGGTCAATAAGTACCGGATTTTTATGATCTCTTTCAAAAGCTGGTCCAAGGTAGTTCTTAAGCTCTATATCATTATACGTGATTTCCATACCTTGTCCCCCTAGAACATAAGATGGGCGAACAAGTACTGGATAACCTAAGAGTTCCGCTTCTTTAAGACCTTCTTCTATTGACCAGACAGCTTTTCCTTTTGGTCTTGCTACATCCAGTTTCTCCATGAGGTCGTCAAACTTTTCCCTGTCTTCAGCTTCATCTATTTGTTTTGGCTTTGTTCCAAGAATCGGTACTTCCATCTGATCTAGGAAACCGGCTAATTTAATGGCTGTTTGTCCACCAAATTGTAAGATCACCCCATCCGGTTTTTCTTTTTCGATGATATTCAGCACATCTTCTTCTGTTAAAGGTTCAAAGTATAGTTTATCAGCCGTATCAAAGTCCGTACTCACTGTTTCCGGATTGTTATTGGCAATAATAGTCTCTATGCCCGCTTTCTTAAGGGCTAAGATAGAATGCACTGAGCAATAATCAAATTCTATCCCTTGTCCGATACGTATGGGACCCGATCCAATAACTAAGACTTTTTTACGATCTGATACCGCCACTTCATCGACTTCATCATAAGTCGAGTAATAATAGGGTGATACAGCTTCGAATTCGCCTCCACAGGTATCCACCATCTTAAAGACAGCTTCTATATGGTAGGCTTTTCTGAGGTTTAAGACTTCTATGGGCATACATCCAACAAAATCAGCGATGGCTTTATCTGAGAAACCTTTGATTTTTAACCATTTCATGTAGTCACGATCAATCTGGTCAATGCTCATGCCTCTCAACTTTTCTTCTTCGTCTACGATGTTTTTGATTTTGTTAACAAAATAGATATCCATCCCCGTGATCTTACAGATCTTATCCATTCTATAGCCACGACGGATTAACTCAGCTAAGTCAAATAACCGCTCATCATCCGGTACTTGCACTCTTTTTTTTAATTCATCCATATCTCTGGATGCCGCTTTTTTATGATGTAGGCTATATTGACCAATCTCCAAAGACCGCACTGCTTTAAGTAGTGCTGCTTCAAAATTATTGCCAATGGCCATAACTTCCCCTGTAGCCATCATCTTGGTACCCAGCGTTTTCTTAGCTCTTCTAAATTTATCAAAAGGCCATTTGGGTATTTTGATGACACAATAATCTAACGTGGGCTCAAAGCAAGCTTGTGTTTTTTTGGTAACAGCATTTTGAATTTCGTCTAATCGGTAGCCCAGTGCTAGTTTTGCCGACACTTTTGCAATGGGATAGCCTGTTGCTTTTGAAGCCAACGCTGAAGACCGACTCACTCTTGGGTTGATCTCAATAATGGCGTATTCAAAACTTTCCGGATGAAGAGCTAGTTGTACATTACAACCTCCGACAATACCCACTTCATTGATGATGTCCAAGGAAGCTTTTCTAAGCATCTGATATTCCACATCCGATAGGGTCTGGGAGGGTGCAACAACAATACTATCTCCAGTATGAACACCTACCGGATCAATGTTTTCCATATTACATACGGTGATGGCATTACCTGCACAATCACGCATGACTTCATATTCAATCTCTTTCCATCCTTTAATGGATTTCTCAAGAAGAACCTGACCAACCCGTGACAGTTGAAGGCCTGATGCCAGAATCTGCTTCAATTCTTCTCTGTCTTCTGCAATACCGCCACCGGATCCACCCAAGGTATACGCCGGTCTAACCACGACGGGGTATCCGATATGAGATGCAAAATCCACACCTTCTTCCATAGTGGTTACGATCTTACTTTCAATAACCGGCTGACCGATTTTTTCCATTAATTTCTTAAAATCTTCTCTGTCTTCCCCTTCTTTGATTGCATCAATCTGGGTGCCTATAACTTTTACATTATATTTTTCCAAAATGCCTGCATCATGAAGCTCAACAGCCAGATTCAGTCCGGTTTGCCCGCCCATGCCTGCTATTAGACTATCCGGACGTTCCTTATCAATTACTTTTTCCAAGAATGGTAATGTTAAGGGTTCTATGTAAACAATATCTGCTACTTCTTTATCTGTCATAATGGTCGCAGGGTTACTATTGACAAGTACAGTAATGACCCCTTCTTCTCTAAATGCCTGGCATGCTTGTGTTCCTGAATAGTCAAACTCTGCTGCTTGTCCAATGACGATTGGACCCGAGCCTATAACCAGAACTTTTTTTATTGAATTATCTTTTGGCATATTGTTATCCTTTCTTATCCATCACGATAGGTCTCATGGTGTCATGATTTCTATGAATTCATTAAATATAGGGTCTGTATCATGAGGTCCGGGACAAGCTTCCGGATGAAATTGAATACTATAAATCTGATGTTCATGATGTTTCATACCTTCGACTGTACCATCATTTAAATTGATATGAGTAACTACTACACCTTCAGGAAGTCCATCTTCACAAACCACATAGCCGTGGTTCTGAGAAGTAATCATAACCCGACCTGTACTTAGGTCTTTAACCGGATGGTTCGCACCTCTATGTCCAAACTTTAACTTCTCTGTATCGCCCTCAAGGGCCAACGCCAGCAATTGATGTCCTAGACAAATACCTGTTATCGGTTTTTTGCCAATAAGTTTTTTAATCTCATGTATAACGGTTGCTACGTCTTTAGGATCACCAGGTCCGTTGGATAGAAAAACACCATCTGGACTAAGAGCAAGTATTTCTTCTGCTTTCGTATGCGCAGGTACTAAGGTTATTTTACAATTTCTATTTTTAAAAGATCTTAAAATATTATTTTTAATACCAAAGTCCATGGCTACAATATGAATACCGTCGCCTTCTATCACTTTTACTTCTTTAGAAGTGACCTCTTCAACCGCCTTGTCATTATGAAAACCATTAAATTTACTAGCAATTTGACTCTGTGTTAGGTCTCTTACTGTAATGATACCCTTCATGGTACCTGAATTTCTGATTATTTTTGTTAATGCTCTTGTGTCAATACCTTCGATACCTAATATCTTATGACGGTTTAGATACTCATCGATTTCAAATTCGCAACGCCAATTGTTTGGATTGTCCGCCTTTTCTCTGACAACAAAGCCTTTTACTTTAACGCTGGCGGATTCATGGTCATCTAGGTTCAAACCATAATTACCAATCATAGGGTAGGTCATGGTTACAATCTGGCCGTAATAAGAAGGATCTGTCAAAATTTCTTGATAGCCGGTCATGCTGGTATTAAAAACAACCTCACCGACAGTCTCCTTCATATATCCAAAAGCTTTGCCTTCAAATACTGTTCCATTTTCTAATATAAGTTTTGCCTTCATGATAGGATTCCTCTCTATAAAACGCGGTTAAGATCAGCTTTCATGTCCAGTGCCGCTTGACGTGAGGCTTTTGCAAAATCTTTGGCATCAAAGTCCTTTTTATAAGCGGGTTTTTGGTAAGCAGCAATGATGCCTCTTGAGGAATTTACAATAGCCCCCAAGCCATCTTTATTAAAACAACCTGCAAGATCTTCAGCTGTTGCCCCTTGTGCCCCATAGCCCGGTACTAAAAAGTACGTCTTGGGCATAATGCCTCTCAGTACTTGACCCTGCTTAGAATGGGTTGCACCTACGACAGCACCAATTCTGCTATAACCGGATTGTCCCATATAAGCTTCACCCCATTTTGAGACCAGCCCACCCATGTACTCATACAAGTGTTCGGACCCCACCATAATGTCTTGGATTTCACCGCTGTTTGGGTTGGAGGTTTTTACCAGCACGAACAGACCTTTATCATAGGCTTCGCAGTTACTCATATAAGGTTCTATGGAATCGTACCCAAGATATGGGTTCAATGTTATAAAGTCTTCTTTATAGACTTCAAATTGATTCTCTTCCACTAACACACGACCGATATGGCCATCAGAATAGCTTTCGGCTGTTGAAGCAATATCACTTCTTTTGATATCTCCAATAACAACCATACCTTTTTCCTTAGAATAAGCGATGGTATCAATATAAGCTTGCATACCTGCTGCCCCATACTGTTCGTACATGGCGACTTGTGGCTTAACTGCTGGTACAATGTCATAAATCTCGTCAATAATAGCTTTGTTGAACAAGAGGAAGGCATATGCGGCACCGGATAATGTTTTTCCATAAGCATCATAAGCTTTTTCACGAATATATTCCGGTATATAATCCAGTCTTGGGTCCAAACCAACAACCGTCGGATTCTGTGTTTCATTTATTTTCTTAATAAGCTGATCAATCATTCTTATACCTCCTGATTTTCATTGTCGTCATATTTTATCACACCTTTTACAAGGGTGTACTTAACTTTACCAGTTACTTTTACCCCATCATAAGGCGTATTACGTCCTTTGGACTTAAATGTGTTCTTATCAATCACATAATCTTCTTCGGGTTGTATGATGGTTATGTCTGCCATTTTCCCTACTTCCAAGCTACCTTTATCAATCCCTAACAACTTGGCAGGATTCAAGCTCATCTTTTCTATAAGTTGACTCGGTGTTAGAAGTCCAGAATGTACCAGTGTTTGTAAAGACAATCCAAGGGCTGTTTCAAGACCTACTATGCCGTTGGCCGCACTGTCAAAGCCACTATCTTTTTCTGAAGGTGCATGTGGTGCATGATCTGTGGCTATTATGTCTATTGTACCATCTTTTAGTCCTTCAAGTATGGCATTTACATCTGCTTGGGTTCTAAGAGGCGGGTTCATTTTCATGTTGGCGTCTTGTCCATCTACAGCTTCATCTGTTAAGGTGAAATGATGAGGACATACCTCTGCGGTTACGTGAATACCTTTGCTTTTTGCCTCTCTTATTAAATCCACACTTCCAGCTGTACTGACATGGCAAAGGTGCAGTCTTGCCCCTGTACTTTTTGCAAGTAGAATATCTCTGGCTGTAATAATGTCTTCTGCATCATTAGGTATGCCAGGAAGTCCCAGTTCTTTTGATCGTTGACCATCATTCATACAGCCACCATTAGCCAGATCATCGTCTTCACAATGGGATAAAACCGGAATATTAAGTCTTGCTGCTTCAAACATGGCTGTTTTAAGAATTTTGGCATTTAAGACCGACCGCCCATCTTCACTAATGGCAATGGCACCACTGTCTACCATCATATCAATTGATGCTAATACTTCACCTTTTTGACCAAGGGTAATGGCGCCAATAGGCAGTACATGGGCATGACCTTTCTCTTTGGCCTTCTTAATGATATGTTTGATAATCTTAGGTGAATCGATAACCGGTTTGGTATTAGGCATACAGCATACCGTGGTAAAACCACCTGCTACAGCGCTTAAAGTACCTGACTCAATATCTTCCTTATATTCATATCCCGGTTCTCTTAGATGAACATGAACATCAATGAGTCCAGGTATTACCCAACATCCTTTTGCATCAATGATGGTTACGTCTTTGTTATCTGGAATATGGCCGATTTTTTTTATTTTTCCCCGTTCCACCAATATATCGGATATTTCATCTCTTCCAGATGACGGATCAATGATTCTACCATGCTTAATAAGTATTTTCATTGGCTACCTCCATTTCTAAATGAACTTAAATGATTGTGGTTATAAAAAAACAATAAACGAATTGGCTTAATACCAATCATTTATTGTTCTATAAACGTCAACGGCTAATTCTGACAGATTGGTATAATACATACCCTCTACCAAATTACTTGTTACACACTTTATCCTTTTTTTCTCACTATAAAAATACGCACCGATGTCTCGCATCATATTTCCTCCCTTTTCGGCCTCTCTGGACCAATTTAAAGTTAGCATGCGTAACGCTAAATATGCTTTATTAATTTCAATAGATTTTAACATAGGGTATCTAGAATGTCAACGGTTATGTTATCCTAGTCATGGTTAATCATCACATATTTTTTAATCGCTCGGCTTGATCTGCCGTGGTGAGACTATCAATAAGCTCATCTAGATCACCATTTAAAATTGCTTCCAGTTTATGTAATGTTAATTTGATTCTATGATCCGTCACACGTCCTTGTGGGAAATTATAGGTTCTTATTTTTTCACTACGATCGCCTGTACCGACTTGGCTTTTTCTACTCTCAGCTTGTTCTGATTGCTGTTTCTGAAGCTCCATCTCATAGAGTCTTGAACGTAGAACTTGTAAAGCCTTGTCTTTATTTTTCAGTTGTGATTTACCATCTTGACAGGATACAACCAAGCCTGTTGGGATATGGGTAACACGTACTGCTGAGTCTGTTGTATTAACCGATTGGCCACCATTTCCGGAGGATCTAAATACATCAATTCGTAAATCATTCATATCCAGTTCGACTTCAACATCCTCAACTTCCGGCATCATTGCAACAGTTACCGTTGAAGTATGAATCCTGCCACCTGATTCTGTAGCGGGAATTCTTTGTACTCGATGGACACCACTTTCATACTTGAGTTTTGAATATACATTATTGCCACTGATTTCAAAAATAATTTCTTTGAAACCACCAATACCGTTTTCATTCACTGAAACGACATCTATCTTCCATCTTCTTGAATCCGCATAATGACTATACATTCTATACAACTCAGCATTAAATAAAGCAGCCTCATCGCCACCGGCACCTGCTCTTATCTCGACAAAAACATTCTTTTCATCATTTGGGTCTTTTGGTATAAGTAGAATTTTGATTTCATCTTCTAGTATCGTTAACAAGGATTTACTCTCTGCTAACTCTTCCTTGGCCATTTCTTTCATTTCTTCATCAGACTCTTCGTCTAAAATCATCAACATTTCTTCAATGTTATTTTTTGTTGCAACATATTGCTTATACTTTTCAACAATAGTTGACAAATCACTATGTTCTTTCATCAACTTGCGCCATCGATCTTGTTGGGAAATCATCTCCGGGTCATTAATCATTTGAGATATGTCTTCATACCTTGCAACCAGACCCTCTAATCTATCAAACATCTTTTCACCTCTATTTTAATTTCTAACTTGTTTATGCCCAATAACCATTCGGTCATTTCCAGACAAGTCTTTATAACCTTTTACATTTTGGTAATTATTTTCTTCCATCAACCTACAAACAGCTTCCATTTGATCATGGCCAATTTCAAAAAGTAGATAGCCACCTTCTTTTAAGTAAGGCTTACCTTCTACAACAATGCGTCTATAAAAATCTAATCCGTCGATGCCACCATCCAGTGCTAAGTTTGGTTCCCGGTCTTTGACTTCTATGCTCAGACCATGAATGGTTTCTGTACATATATAGGGCGGATTAGAAATAATCATATCCACGCTTAATTGAGGCAATTCTAGAAATAGATCACTTTCATATAATGTAAGTCTATCACTTACATCTAGATTAAGACCATTTTCCTGGGTTATAGAAATTGCTTCATTTGATACATCGACACCATATACATGAATATCTGCACATTCCTTTAACAATGTTATACCAATGCAACCACTACCACAACACATATCTATAACATCTTTCATTCTTTTTTCTTTGATTATAGATATGGCTTTTTCCACCAGTTCTTCTGTTTCAAATCTAGGTATTAAGACATGACCATTAACCTTGAAATCATAACCATAAAAATTTTGATATCCTAGTATATGTTGAAGAGGTTCCCCTGATAAACGGCGCCGTATAAGATTCATAAAACTGAGATAAATCTCATCTGACAAAGTCTTTTCCTGTAAAAGTGTAAGCTCTGTCATACTACATCCTAGTAGTTCAGCTAATAACCACCTGGCATCCACTTCGGAATCTTGTTTGTTCGCAATATCGAATTCTTTTTTAGCATCTGCTAATACCTCACTGATTTTATGCTGATTCATCTATGGGTTCATCTTTCCATGTGTCTTCTTCTAATACATTCATAAAGGCTGTAATAGCTATTTCTACCTGGCTTTCATCTGGCTCACTGGTTGTGATTCTTTGCAGGGCCATACCAGGTGATGCAAAAATATTAATAAGTCCATTGTCAAACTTACCGAATATTTTTAGTAACTCATAGGAAATACCTGCAATCAAAGGCAATGCCAATAGCCTTACACCGATACGTAACCAAAAAGTCTGAACATTAATAATGGTCAATACAACAATGCTCACCGTCACAATTATAAAAATAAAGTTGGTGCCACATCGCTTGTGAAAACGTGAATGTTTCATAACATTCTCTATTGTAACTTCATCACCACTTTCATAGCAATTAATGGTTTTGTGCTCAGCACCATGGTATTCGAATACTCTTTGTATATCCTTCATTTTGGAGATAAGGAAAATATAACCAATTAAGATTAGAATTCTAATAATTCCATCCATCAGATTCATCCAACGGCCTTCCGGTAAAAACCTTCCCATGATTTGAGACAAAAATGCCGGTACAATGAAAAATAAACCAATGGACAATGCTAATGCAAGTACCATTGAAATCACAATAACAATATCGTTCATACGATCGCCAAATTTTGCTTCAAGAAACTTTTCAAACTTCGAAGGGGCTTCCTCTTCACCTTCTACTTCAAAAAACTCGGCTGAGAAGGTAAGAATCTTCATACCAATAACCATAGATTCCAAAAATGCAACCCCACCACGAATCAAAGGTAAGCCTAAGATTTTGTAACGTTTTGTCAAACTCACATATTCTCTTTTATCTAATACTATTTTTTGATCGGATGTTCTAACGGCTGTAGCGTACTTCTCATTGTTTCTCATCATGACGCCTTCAATGACCGCTTGACCACCAATACTTGGTCGTTCCATAATATCACTTCCATCTGTTTATATTTATCCCAAACACCATAGCTCTGCATTTAAGATTTCTTTAGTATATCACACTCTTATTAGAGCTGCCAATAAAAATCCAATACCCCATAACCTTTATAGAAAAGAGCTGAGGAAAACCTCAGCTCTTCGTTTTTTCTTCTTTAGGAAAGTCTCTGCTATGTAACGATCAAGTAAATCTTTCCTGCCGGAACAATTTGCACTGCAAAGCGAGGCGTAGCCTCTTTGTTCTTATGCTTCTGTGTTTTGTCTGAATTTACGATTGAATTTATCAATACGTCCACGTGCCTGAACAGATTTTTGTTGACCTGTATAGAACGGATGACATTTTGAGCAAATCTCTACGTGTATAGATTCATTTGTAGTCCCAGTAACAAATTCGTTGCCGCAGTTACATTTAACTGTTGCTTGATTATAAACCGGATGAATGCCTTGCTTCATTCTTTTCACCTCTTTCGCCCGTGCTAATATTATATGACCGACATAATATATCGAGCAATATTTTCGATTGAGAATTAATTTTTCTCAAAACAGCTCTTAAATTATAACATAAATATTTTTACTTATCAATCTTTTTAATAGTTTGACAAAATATTTTTTGATAGTTTATGAATGTACTCAGCATTTGACTTCGTATCCATAAAGACTTTCAACATAGAATCAATGACATCTTCTGATCTCATATTGGCACTGACTTTTCTTAGTTTGTTAACAGCTTCCAGTTCTTCTTCCGTATAAAGCAAATCGTCTTTACGCGTACTGGATTTGGATAAATCTATGGCTGGGAATATGCGACGTTCTGAGAGTTTACGATCAAGAACAACTTCCATGTTTCCGGTCCCTTTGAATTCTTCAAATATAACCTCATCCATCTTACTTCCTGTTTCAATAAGCGCCGTAGCTAATATCGTTAAGCTACCGCCTTCTTCAATATTCCTGGCTGCGCCAAAGAATTTTTTCGGCATATGTAGTGCCGCAGGATCAAGACCACCAGATAAGGTTCTACCGCTTGGTGGAATAATGAGATTATAGGCTCTGGCAAGTCTTGTAATACTATCTAATAAAATAACCAGATCTTTTTTCTGTTCAACCAATCGTTTTGCTCGTGATAGTACCATTTCTGAAACCCTTTTATGGTGTTCAGGTAGTTCATCAAAAGTTGAATAAATAACTTCTACATTCTTACCTTTGATTGAACGCCTAATATCCGTTACTTCCTCAGGTCGTTCATCAATTAACAATACAATCAGATATACATCCGGATGGTTTTGTGTGATTGCATTTGCAACCTTTTTAAGTAGTGTGGTTTTTCCTGCTTTAGGTGGTGCTACAATCATACCTCTTTGACCTTTACCAACTGGTGCTATAAAATCAATCAAACGTGTAGCCAGTTCGCTAGACTCTGTTTCAAGATGCAAACGTTCATTAGGAAAGATTGGGGTTAGACTTTCAAAGTTGGGTCGTTTAGCTGCAACTGATGGTAAATCACCATTAACGGATTGAACATAGAGTAGTGCTCTAAATTTTTCATTTTCCTTAGCAACTCTTATGTTTCCTCTTAGCATATCACCGGTTTTAAGATTGAAACGTCTAACTTGAGAAGGTGAAACATAGACATCATCATCGCCAGGCATATAGTTGTCCGAACGAATAAAGCCAAAGCCATCCGGTAATACTTCTAATATACCAAAAGCAATCTGCCCACTGTCTAATCCATTAGGATCCTGAGGTACTTCAACTTTTTTCTCCTCAGTGACTTCAGGACGCTCTTTGGATACTTCTTCCTGATCTTTAGATTGGTCTGCTAACTCGGACTTAGAGGATTTGCTTTTACTTTTCACTTCTTTTTTTGTCTTTATTTCTTTTTTTTCCTCTGTTTTAGTCTTATCTGCTTTCTTCTTATTTTCTTTTTGGTCTTTTTCGGCTTTTGCGTCTTCTTTCATTTGAATTTCAGTCAATAGCATGACCAATTCAGCTTTTTTAAAAGATGTAACGCTTCTCAATCCGATTTCTTTCGCCTTAGCACGCAATTGAACCAATGTCATTTTTGAATAATCAACGCTCAAAACAGGCCTCCTAATAATATGTAGTTTGTAATTTTATATGGGTTGTGAGTCAAAGTGAATATAAAAACAAGAATAGAATAATTACTTTAAATCAATGCAATCATTATACCATGATTCTTTTAAATATTGCAAGGCGCGTGACTTCATCCTATTATATTCCATTAGATTCCTATAGAGGGAAGTTAGCCTTTACAATAAAATAATTGCTGAAATGGCAAAGAATATTATTAAGGTCAAAGCATCTGTAATCGTTGTAATCAAAGGATTGGCCATCGTAGCTGGGTCTAGCTTAAGTTTTTTTGCAAGAATCGGCAACATACCACCAACGGTTGTTGCTGTTACAGAAGTTCCAATTAAAGTCAGACCAACAATCGATGCCAACTTTAAGTCCTGTCTAAGCAAAAGAATTCTTGTAAAATTCAGACCTCCTAGTGTACCACCAATATAAAGGCCCACTTTTATTTCTTTCCATATGACCGCCAGAAAATCATTAAAATCTATTTCTCCTAAAGTGATACCACGAATAACCAGTGTAGATGATTGTGCACCTGCGTTACCACCTGTTGACATCAACATAGGTATTACACCAAACAAAATGGCAAATTGTGCAGTTAAATACGTGTTCTCATTCGATATATATTCTGTTATAGTGGCTGAAAACATGAGTATAACCAACCACATCAGCCGTCTTTTTGCCAATTCAAAAGATGTCATGCTCATGTATTCCATATCTGATGGCTCAATCGCCGCCATTTTTTGAAAGTCTTCCGTTGTTTCTTCTTCAATAACGTCGACAACATCATCAATTGTTATAATACCAACCAGCCTATTTTCATGATCAACAACCGGCAATGATAAGAAGTCATATTTTTTGAATATATTGGCAATAACCTCTTGATCATCTGTAGTAGATACAGAAATGACCTCTGTTTCCATAATCTCGCCAACGAGATGCTCTTGTGGGCTTAGTACCAATTCTTTTAAAGTAACAATGCCTTCTAAACGTCGGGTATTATCCGTTACAAAACAGGTATATATCGTTTCTTTTGTAATACCGATACGGCGAATACGACTCATAGCATTTTCAACTGTCATATCCGCTCTTAAATCAACGAATTCTATCGTCATCAGGCTTCCAGCTGAAGCCTCTTTATAATTTAGGAATTGATTGATGAGCTTACGTTCTTTATCCGAAGCATCACGAAGAATCATTTTTACAACATTTGCCGGCATTTCTTCTAGTAAGTCAATCTTATCGTCAAAGTTGAGTTCATTAATTATATAAGCCAGTTCCTTTTCGCTAATCAACATGGATATTTCGGATTGCGTTTCAATATCCAAAAAGGCAAAAACATCTGCTGCGATTTCTTTCGGTAATAATCTATATACAATCAGCGCATCTCTATCTTCAAGCTCTTCAATAAGTTCTGCTATGTCGGCTTCTTGTAAATCAACCAATCGAGTTCTTATTTGCTTGTACGCCTTTTCATTAATCAATTCTAAGAGTTCATTGATGTTCAATATAACCCCTCCTATGTAAAGTCATGCATTTGTTGATAGGTCATGGTGTGGAAATTCATTATTATAATACTATACCGATCCGGGTATCCGTCCATACTATCAACACCTTTCTTCACATAAATGGGTTAAAAACTATCACTATTGCAAGTCTATCAAACTATGATTAAAAAGTAAACCATAAAAAAAGCCCGCCAACCGCAAGCAGTCAACAAGCCCTCTCAATGAAGTTAGCGTGCGCAGAAGGATTTGAACCCTCGGCCTTCTGGTCCGTAGCCAGACGCTCTATCCAGCTGAGCTATGCGCACATAATTTGGTTCAATCACACTTTTTATTAAAACATGCCGGAGACCGGAATCGAACCGGTACGACTTTAAGGGTCGCAGGATTTTAAGTCCTGTGCGTCTGCCAGTTCCGCCACTCCGGCATAATAAAAAATGGTTCAACATCCATATCAGACGTAGTGGGCGCAACAGGGCTCGAACCTGTGACCCCCTGCTTGTAAGGCAGGTGCTCTCCCAGCTGAGCTATGCGCCCTGGGATATTAACATACTTAAATTGATGACGACCCAGAAGGGACTCGAACCCTCGACCTCCGCCGTGACAGGGCGGCGCTCTAACCAACTGAGCCACTGGGCCATAATTTGTCACTACTTTACATTTTTCACTTTTCCCAGTACGCTACGTTGGTCCTATCGTGAGCGCTTCGCTTCACTCCTTGAACTGAGCCACTGGGCCATAATTTGTCACTACTTTACATTTTTCACTTTTCCCAGTACGCTACGTTGGTCCTATCGTGAGCGCTTCGCTTCACTCCTTGAACTGAGCCACTGGGCCATAATTTGTCACTACTTTACATTTTTCACTTTTCCCAGTACGCTACGTTGGTCCTATCATGTGCGCTTCGCTTCACTCCAAGAACTGAGCCACTGGGCCATAATTTGTCACTATACCATATTTCATTTTTCCCATTACAATAATAATTATAATGGGCCCACAGGGACTCGAACCCCGGACCATCCGGTTATGAGCCGGATGCTCTAACCAACTGAGCTATAGGCCCACATGAAGCCGACGACCGGACTCGAACCGGTAACCTGCTGATTACAAGTCAGCTGCTCTGCCAATTGAGCCACGTCGGCATATAGGTCATTTCTGTTCTGATATCTTAATTTATTCACTGTTGTTGATTCAATGTGCATTCGCTTTGCTCATTTCATTGCCCGTTTCATGCTAAGCATTCCACTAGAATTGAGCCACGTCGGCATATAGGTCATTTCTATTCTGATATCTTAATTTATTCACTCTTGTTAATTCAATGTGCATTCGCTTTGCTCACTTCTACAACTAAACCTTTTCTTTTGAAAACTTACAAAAAAAAAGAGTGACCCGTATGGGAATCGAACCCATGTTACCGCCGTGAAAGGGCGGTGTCTTGACCGCTTGACCAACGGGCCTTGTGTGTTTTTACAGACCCTTCGGTCATGTTTTTCTTCCTAAGATTCCGTAAACTTATTTTACATAGTATATAAAAGCATTAAGTTCTTCTAACTCATAAAAGCAGACCCGTTGGACATGCTTTTATTCCTAAGACTCACTAAATTTATTTTATATAGTAACTCCCCGAGCTGGATTCGAACCAGCAACCCTTCGGTTAACAGCCGAATGCTCTACCGTTGAGCCATCGAGGATTATTGTCTTTTCGCTATTTATGAAGGTTATTGTCATTTTCAGTGTTAGCATTCATTTACAAACACTGAAAACCGCATAAGAGATTGTTAACATCGACTTGTTACATGCACATATTTTAATCTTAAGCTCTAATCTTTATAATCACTTTCTTAGTTCAAGCCCTCGACCTATTAGTATTAGTCAGCTGAACACGTTACCGTGCTTACACCCTAACCTATCAACCTGGTAGTCTTCCAGGGTCTTACTCCATTTCTGGATGAGATATCTTATCTCGAGGGGCTTCACGCTTAGATGCCTTCAGCGTTTATCCCTTCCCAACATGGCTACTCTGCTATGCCTTTGGTAAGACAACAGATACACCAGAGGTCAGTCCATCCCGGTCCTCTCGTACTAAGGACAGCTCCTCTCAAATATCTTGCGCCCACGACGGATAGGGACCGAACTGTCTCACGACGTTCTGAACCCAGCTCGCGTACCGCTTTAATGGGCGAACAGCCCAACCCTTGGGACCGAATACAGCCCCAGGATGCGATGAGCCGACATCGAGGTGCCAAACCACTCCGTCGATGTGAACTCTTGGGAGTGATAAGCCTGTTATCCCCGGGGTAGCTTTTATCCGTTGAGCGATGGCAATCCCACATTCATACCACCGGATCACTAAGTCCTAGTTTCCTACCTGCTCCACCCGTCGGTGTCACAGTCAATCCATCTTATGCCTTTGCACTCTTCGAATGGTTTCCAACCATTCTGAGATGAACTTTGAGCGCCTCCGATACACTTTCGGAGGCGACCGCCAGTCAAACTCCCCACCTGACATTGTCCCCACACCAGATAATGGTGCTAGGTTAGAAACCCAATACTACAAGGAAGGTATCCCAACAACGACTCACTACAGACTGGCGTCCATAGTTCAAAGTCTCCCTTCTATCCTGTACATGTAATATCGAATCCCAGTATCAAGCTAGAGTAAAGCTCCACGGGGTCTTTCCGTCCTGTCGCGGGTAACCGGCATCTTCACCGGTACTACAATTTCACCGGGCGCGTTGTCGAGACAGTGCCCAAATCGTTACGCCTTTCGTGCGGGTCGGAACTTACCCGACAAGGAATTTCGCTACCTTAGGACCGTTATAGTTACGGCCGCCGTTTACTGGGGCTTAAGTTCGCACCTTCGACTAAAGTCTAAGCACTCCCCTTAACCTTCCAGCACCGGGCAGGCGTCAGCTCATATACTTCACCTTTCGGTTTTGCATAAACCTGTGTTTTGCTAAACAGTCGCTTGAGCCTATTCTCTGCGGCCTACTTGCGTAGGCACCCTTCTCCCGAAGTTACGGGGTCATTTTGCCGAGTTCCTTAACAACGCTTCTCCCGTCGGCCTTAGGATTCTCTCCTCATCTACCTGTGTCGGTTTGCGGTACGGGTACGTATGAAGCAATAGCGGCTTTTCTTGACAGTATGGATTTAGGAACTTCTCTACTTTAATTTCGATCCGCATCACACTTCGCCTTTTAGTTGACGGATTTGCCTATCAACCAAGCTTTGTGCTTGCACTGGTTTTTCCATTCCCAGATTTCCCTATCCTTCTGTGTCCCCACAGTTCTGTTCATACGTAGTACTAGAATTTCAACTAGTTGTCCATCGGCTACGGCTTTCGCCCTCACCTTAGGTCCCGACTTACCCAAAGAAGATCAGCTTTACTTTGGAAACCTTAGATATTCGGCCGAGAAGATTCTCACTTCTCTCTCGCTACTCATTCCAGCATTCTCTCTTCTTAACTCTCCACTGCTCCTTACGGTACAGCTTCGTCGTGTTAAGAATGCTCCTCTACCAAAACACTTATCTAAATAAGTGCTTTCCACAACTTCGGTGGTGCATTTTAGCCCCGGACATTTTCGGCGCAAGATCTCTCGACTAGTGAGCTATTACGCACTCTTTGAATGCATGGCTGCTTCTAAGCCAACATCCTAGTTGTCTGTGAAATCTCACATCCTTTTCCACTTAATGCACACTTTGGGACCTTAGCTGGTGGTCTGGGCTCTTTCCCTTTGACTATGAAACTTATCTCCCATAGTCTGACTCCTGAAAAACATCTATATGGCATTCGGAGTTTGATATGCTTCGGTAGGCTGTGAGGCCCCCTAGGCAATTCAGTGCTCTACCTCCATTAGACTATTTCAAGGCTAGCCCTAAAGCTATTTCGAGGAGAACCAGCTATCTCCGGGTTCGATTGGAATTTCTCCGCTATCCACAGGTCATCCCGCATTTTTCAACATGCGTGGGTTCGGTCCTCCATTACCTTTTACGGTAACTTCAACCTGCCCATGGATAGGTCACCCGGTTTCGGGTCTACTCACACTGACTTAACGCCCTATTAAGACTTGGCTTCCCTTCGGCTCCTGACCTTAAGTCATTAACCTTGCCAGTATAAGTAACTCGCTGGACCGTTCTACAAAAGTACGCGGTCGCACCTTAACGTGCTTCCACTGCTTGTAAACATAGGGTTTCAGGTTCTTTTTCACTCCCCTCCCGGGGTTCTTTTCACCTTTCCTTCACAGTACTATGCGCTATCGGTCACTAGGTAGTATTTAGGCTTGGGGGGTGGTCCCCCCTGCTTCACACAAGGTTCCACGTGTCTCGTGCTACTCTGGATACTGCTGGCTAAGTCGACTTTTCACCTACGGGGTTTTCACCCTCTTTGACGTGCTTTTCCAAAACACTTCGGTTAAATCTTCTTAATACCGTCCGCAGTCCACAACCCCAAAGGACTAGGTCCTTT